>JAWVCV010000167.1:0-4762 GCA_033858115.1 Gaiellaceae bacterium | reverse complement strand
CGCTGAACCCGCTCGCGAAGCTCGCAGTCCAGGTGCTCGCCGCGGCGCTCGTGCTCTCCAGCGGGATCTCGGTCGAGGTCGTCGACAGCAACACCCTCGGCTGGGCGCTCGGGCTCCTCTGGCTCGTCGGGATGACCAACGCCTTCAACCTGCTCGACAACATGGACGGGCTCGCCGCGAGCATGGGCCTCGTCGCCAGCAGCTTCTTCGCGATCGCCGCGGCGACCGTCAACCCGAACCGCGACATCTTCGTCGTCGCCGCAGCCCTCGCGCTCGCCTGCGCCGCCTTCCTGCCCTTCAACCTCCGGCCCGGGCGGCCGGCGGCCGTGTTCATGGGCGACTCGGGCAGCCAGGTGGTCGGACTGGCACTCGGCTCGCTCGGGCTCGCCGCGACCTACAAGGTGGCCGGGACGACGCTGGCGACGCTCGTGCTGCCGCTGCTCGTGCTCGCGATCCCGATTCTCGACACGGGCCTGGTGACCGCGCTGCGGCTGCTCGAGGGCCGGCCCGTCTCGCAGGGCGGCCGCGACCACACTTCGCACCGGCTGGTCTATCGGGGCCTCTCGGAGCGCCGCGCGGTGCTCCTCCTCACCGCGATCGCCGCCGGCCTGGGCGCGACGAGCCTCGCGTACACGGTGCTCGACAACGGCCGGATCACGGCCGTCGGCGTCCTCCTCAGCTTTGCACTGCTGCTGCAGTTCGCGAGCTTCCTCTCGGATGCCCAGCAAGCAGACGCCGAGCCCGGCACCCTCCGCGTCCACTGGCGACGGCTGGTCGAGGTCGTCGTCGACGGAGCACTCGTGACGGCCGCGTTCTACGCCGCCTACGTGGTCGTCGTCGAGGGGAACGGCACCGTCAACCAGCGTCACCTCTTCATCGTCACGCTGCCGATCCTGCTCGCGGCGCGGTTCCTCACCTTCGTGCCGTTCGGGCTCTACCGGTCGGTGTGGCGCTACGCCGGGGCGCGTGACGCAGGGCTCGTGCTGGCGGCGGTCGTCGTCTCGGAGGCGGTCGCATTCGCGGTCGTGGACGCGACGAGAGACCTGGGCGACTTCCCGGCGTCCGTCTTCGTGCTCGACGCGCTCCTCTGCGCCCTGCTCGTCGGCGGAGCACGCTTCGGCGAGCGGGCCTTCGTGGGGCTCGTCGCAGGACTTTCCAGGCGCAGCGATCAGCGCCGCGTGCTGATCGTCGGCGCGGGCCGGAGTGGGCGCAGCCTCCTCCGCGAGCTGCGGGAGACGCCGAACGAGCACGTCGTCGGCTTCCTCGACGACGACCCGCGCCTGCGCGGCCGCCGGATCCACGGCGTGCGCATCGTCGGGCTATCGAGCACGGCGAGCGACGCGATCTCTCGCACCCGCGCGGACGCTGTCGTGATCACGATCCCGTCGGCGCCCGCCGAGCGGCTCTCGGCGCTCGTCGACGCGTGCGAGCAGGCGGGCATCCCGGTGCAGTTCGTGCACCGTCAAGTCAGCGCGACCCTCCCGGTTCTGGTCGAGGCCGAGTCGCGGTGACCATCGACTCGGCGTTGACCGAGCCGATCGGGCGGCGCAGCTTTGCCCTGCTCGACAGGCTCCTTGCGGTGCTGCCGCTGCTACTGCCGTACTTCGTGCTCTCGCTCGTCTACGGCTGGCAGGCGTCGCGGCACGGGACGCCCTGGATCTTCGGCGACGAGCTCGAGTTCACCCAGCTCGCGCGCTCGGTCGCCGAATCCGGCGAGCTGGCGCGACGCGGCCAGCCGCTCACCGGGCAGTTCAGCCTCTATCCATACCTGACCGCCCCGGCCTGGTTCCTCGACGACACGAAGTCCGGCTACGAGGCGGCGAAGCTGATCGGCGTGCTCGGGATGACCCTCGCGATCTTCCCCGCCTACGGTCTCGCGCGGCTCGTCGTCTCGCGGCCTGCGGCGATCCTCGCCGCGCTCGCCGCCACGATGATCCCGGCCTACGTCTACACGTCGCTCCTGATGGAGGAGTCGCTCGCCTATCCGTGGGCGACACTGTGCCTCTATCTGGCCGCCCGGTGGCACGTAAGGCCGTCGTGGCGCATGTTCGCGGTCGCAGCCGCCGCCGCCGCGATCGCGCCGCTCTTCCGGGACGAGCTCGTCGTCGCGCCGGCCATCCTGACGGGCGTCGCGCTCTCCCTCGCCTGGCAGCACCCCCGCGCCCGCGCCCTCCGCCGGGGGCGGGAGCCGTGGGTGTACGCCGGCCTCGCGGTGCTCGCCGCAGGCTTGCTCGTGCTCGCCGACCACGAGGCGAACCTGCGCTCGAAGGAGTGGCACACGGTCTCGCGCGTCTTCCCGGAGCGGCTGGCCGAGTACGGCTTCTGGGCAGCCGGCGCCTTCACGATCGGGATTGGCGTGCTGCCGGTCGTGGCTGCGCTCGCGTTCCTGGTCCCGAGGCGGCGAGAGGAGCGCGATCGCGGCGTCACCGCTCTGCGGGTGGTGCTCGGGCTCGCAATCGCGGGCTTCGGGTTCTACACCGCGCTCAAGGCGGCGTACCTCTCGACGATCTTCGCCGACCGGGTCGAGGAGCGGAACCTGATCTACGCGAGCCCGGTCTTCTTCGCGGCGACAGCCGCCGTGCTCGAGCGCCGCCTCGTCCAGCTTTGGGCGCTGCCGGCAGCTGCGGCCGCCGTGCTCTACCTGCTCGTCTCGACGCCGTACCAGATGGAGTTCCACTTCTACTCCGACGCGCCCGGGCTGGCCATCCTCGCGCGCGCCAACCGCGACTACGCCTGGACGCCGGACCACGCTCAAACCGTCCTGCTCTGGATGCTCGCGGGCGCGACGGCGATCGTGCTGGCGGTCGCGTTCCTCCGAGGGCGGCCGCGAGTCGCGACGGCGATCGGTGCGGCAGCGGCAGTGCTCGTGCTCGCGTGGTCGATGACGGCGCAGCTCGCGGCAGCCTCGGCGTCGAACAGCTTCTCGCGCGACTTCCTCCGCAACCTCCCCAGCCCGCCGGACTGGGTCGACAGAGCCACCGGCGGGCAGCCGACGCTCTACCTCGGCCAGAAGATCTCGGACACGAACGGGCTCTCCCTGCACGAGTTTTGGAATCGCTCGATCAAGCAGGTCTGGAGCCTGGACGGCAGCGCGCCGGGGCCAGGGCCGACTCTGACCCCGAACCTGACGAGCCGGACCGGAACGCTCGCCGGCGACCCCGGCTACGACTTCGTGCTCGCGGAGCGGAGCATCAACCTGGTCGGCAAGGTGATCGAGGAGAAAGGCGGCTGGCGCCTGTATCGAATCGAGCGACCGCTCCGGCTCGAGACCTCGGTCAGCGGCATCTACTCCGACGGCTGGGTCGGGGCAGACCACGAGGCCGACATCGTCACGGCTCGGTACAACCGCTTCTCGACACCGGGGAACCGCGCCAGCTCGATGGAGGTCTGGATCTCGCGGAAGGCCTGGTGCGGGAAGAACGTCCCCGGCAAGGTGACGATCCAGATCGGGCCGCTCGCGCTCGGGCCGGAGAAGAATGGCGTCCTGCAAAGCGTCAGCGAGGAACGGCACTGGGTCGTGAACGCGTGTGACGAGAGGACATTCGTCCTCGACGCGCCGCCGCCGCCCTTCCACGTCGACGTCGCGATCGACGGAACCTTCGTCCCGAACGAGCTCGATCCCAGCCAGGGCGAGCGCCGCCGGCTCGGCGCCAAGGTCAGCTTCACCTGGCTGCCCACGCCAAACGTTGGCTAGATGATCTTGGGCCGCGAGCGGCTCGTCTAGGGATTGTCGCCGGCGGTCGCGGGGCTCAGCCCCGCCACCGCTTCGGCAGAGGAAGGCGATGCTTGCGCAGGAAGCGGACCATCCCGCGGGCGTGCCAGAGCGTGTGGCGGGAGAGGAAGCGCTTGTCGATCACGGCCGCGTAGTCGTGCCGCGCCACCGCCTCCGGCACGAGCCAGCGCTCCCAGCCCGCCCGCGCCGCGCGGTAGGCGACGTCGATGTCCTCGACGTAGTGGCGGTAGCCGGCGTCCCAGCCGCCGATCTGCTCGAGCATCCGCCGGCGCATCAGCAGGCAGGCGCCGCCGAGCAGCCAGTCACCCTGGACGGGCTCTGCCGGCCGGTTGCCGTAGTGCGAGGCCTGATGCTCGTAGGGCCTGCGCAGCAGGCGCAGCGGCGTCCGGCGCCAGAGGGTGCCGAGCACGGTCGGGAAGCGGCGCAGGCTCGGCTGCCAGGTGCCATCGGGCCAGAGCACGAGCGGCCCGACGAGGCCGGCGCGCGGGTGCTCGTCGGCGAACCGGACGAGAGTTTCGATCGCGCCGGGCTCCGGCACGGCGTCCGGGTTCGAGACGAGGACGTACTCGCCGTTCGTCGACACGATCCCGACGTTCACGTTCGCAGCAAACGAGAGCGGCCGTACGTTCTCGAGCACACGCACGCCCGCCGGCACAACCCGGGCGCTGCCCGGCACGTTCGCGATCACGAGCAGGTCGTCCACCTGCGGCGCGAGCGCAGGCAGGGACCGCTCCAGCTCCGCCGCGTGGCCGTGCGAGACGACGACGGCCGAGACCTTCATCGTCCGAGCGCCTCGAGGTAGATCGCGAGCGTGCGGCGAGCCGTCTCCGCCCACGAGAAGCGACTGGCCCGCTCGAGCCCGGCCGCAACGAGCCGCTCCCGCTCCGCGACCGCACGGCGGATCCCGTCCGCGAGCTCGCTCTCCCCGGCCCAAACGGCTGCGTCGCCGGCGACCTCTTGCAGCGCCGGCTCCGGGACGGCGACGACGGGCGTGCCGCTCGCCATCGCCTCGAGCACGGGCAGGCCGAA
>JAWVCV010000166.1:0-12300 GCA_033858115.1 Gaiellaceae bacterium | reverse complement strand
GTGAAGACGGTGAAGCTGAGCACGATCCCGGCGACGATCGCGAGCGGCCGGCGACCCGTGGCCCCGCCCGCGAGCACGATCGGGAGCACCGGCAGCACGCACGGCGAGAGCGCCGTGACGATCCCCGCGACGAACCCGATCGCGAGCAGGATCAGCATCTGCCTGTTCTTCGCCTAGGAGGGCGTCGGCGGTTCGGCGGCCGCTGAGCCTGCGTCCGAGGACGCGGCGGAGGCCGAGGCCGGCTTGCGGCGCCTGCGGCGGCGCTTCGGCCTCGCCTCAGCGCCCTCGGCGGGCGGGCCGCCGTTCGGGGCAGAGGCCTCAGGGGCGGCGGCGCCGGCTTGCCCTTCGCCGCCCTTCTTCTTGCGCTTGCGGCGGCGCGACTTGCGCGAGGGCGCCTTCGGGGCAGGCAGGTTGTCTGCCAGCGCATTGGCGATCGCCATCGTCTCGCCGAGCTCCTCGCGGGCGCGGTCGAGTGCGTTGTTGGCGCGCGGCGTGTAGCCCTCGGACGACGCGAGTAGCGCGGCGCCCACTTCGAGCGGCAGCGCCGTCGCCACCTGCGCGAGCTTCTGCACGTTCTCCTCGTGCCGGTGGCCGCGCGAGTTCGCGACCGCGCCGAGCAGCCGCTTCGCCTCGGGGAACTCGGCGCTGGCGCGCCGGTCCTGGATCTTCCGCGTCACCTTGGCGAGCTTCCAGGTCCAGCGCTGGAGGATCTGGTCGGGGGCGTTGGCCTTGCCCTCGCCGATCGCGCGCAGCAGGATCCGGACGCCGGCGGCGCGATCCTTGTCCCAGGGCGGGGCCTGGCTGACGAGGGTGACGAGGTCGTCGAACTCGGCCCGCTCGACCTGCATCGAGACCCGGTCCTGCAGCGCCGTCATCCGCAGCCGCCGATTCGGGTTCTCGGCCGCGCAGATCGAGAGGAACGTCTCGAGCGCCGGCTTGGACGCGCGGCCCTCGGCGAACTTCTTCGCAAACTCCGCGCGCTGGTCGAACCGGAGCTGGCGCCCCGCGATCGTCGCCCAGAAGCGCTGCTCGTCCTCGTCGAGGAAGCGGGGGTCGATGCGCTGCCATTCACGCTGGATCACGGCTAGCCGCCGCGAGACGTCGGGCGTCACCGGAACGAGCCACGGCGCCGGCGAGAGCTTGCGGCGCGCGCGTCGCTGGACTCGGCGGCGGGGGGCGGGGGTGACGCGGGCCCCCTCGCGGTAGAAGTCGGCGTCGAGCAGCGAGTGGAGCGAGACGACGCGCTCGTTGTGGGTGGCGGACTTCGGCGTGAAGTCGACGACGATGCCTGCCTCCTTACGCGGATGCGTGCGCATGATCCGGCCGATGCGCTGCTGGTAGACGCGCTTCGACGCCGTCGGCGCGAGGTGCATGCAGATCGTCGCGCGGGGCGAGTTCCACCCTTCGGCGAGCAGCATCGCGTTGATCAGGACGTTGATCTCGCCGCGCTCGTAGGCCGCGAGCGTCTCGGCCAAACGCACGGGAGGCGTGCGGCCCGAGACCGCTTCCGCCTTCAGCCCCGCGGCGCGGAACTCCTGCGCGAGGTTGTACGCGTGGTCGACGCCGGCGGCATAGACGATCCCGGGCGTCGAGTCGAAGCGCTCGCGATAGAGGCTTGCGGCAGCCTGGTTCAGCGCCTGATGGTCGAGGGCCGCGGCGAGAGCGCGCTCCTCGAAGTCGCCGCCGACGATCGGCACCGAGTTGATCGCCGCCGCGGGCGGCACGCGCAGGCAGCGGAGCGGTGCGATCAGGCCACGGCGTGCGGCGTCGGCGAGCGGGAGGTCGTCGACGGAGGCGGGGAAGACATCGGAGACCTGCTTCGCGATCAGCTGCTCCGTTGCCGTCATGCCGATGTAGATCGGCTCCGAGAAGCTGCGGATCGCCGCGCTCGTCTTCTCGCCGAGCGCCGTGTGGGCCTCGTCGCAGATCACGAGCTGGTAGGCCTCGCGGGAGATCGAGTCCGAGTGGCGCGCGAACCAGGCGTAGGTCTGGATCGTGATCGGGTTGTCGCGCAGCGGCTTCTGCCCGCCCACGATCGCGTCGGTGAAGCGGTCTCCGTAGCCCTCCGTCGTCAGGTCGCGCTGGAACTGCGAGACGAGCAGCCGGCGGTGCGTGAGGATGAGGATCCCGAGCGTGCGCGCCGCCTCGACGAAGCCGGCGGCCGCGATCGTCTTGCCGGACGCGGTCGGGTGGCGGAAGCGGTAGCGGCGGATCGCGCCCGGATCCTCGCCGGTGAAGCCCTCGGGATCGTCCTCCTCTGCCTCGTCGACGATCAGCTCGTCCTCGTCGTCCGCCTCGTCCGGCTCGAGCTCCACGTCCGCGTGCCCGTTGCCGTTGCCGTTCTCGTCCTCCGCCTGGCGCTGGTTGGCGGCGATCAGCTCGGTCAGCATCCCGGCGAGCGCGTCGATCTGGTGCTTGCGCAACTCCGTGCCCGCCGCGGTCGCGGGCGGCTTCGAGGAGAGGACCCGCTCGAGCCCGAGCAGGAAGCCGAAGCGCACCTTCCAGAGCGGCGACGGCATCCGTCGACCGGCCTCGAGCTCGGCTATGGCTTCGTCGAGCGCGGAGCGGCGTGCGGTGCCGGGTGCGAGAACCTCAGCGGGATCTTCGTCGCTGTGGAGGAAGGGCTCGCCGGCCCATTGCTCGGCACGAAGCGCTTCGGCCTGCAAGCCGTTCGCCGCGTCCGACGTGAGTGTCGGTTGAAGTATCGCTTCTGACATCTGCGCAGCACGGTGTCGACGAACTTCCGTGTCGTGCTGCTTCCTCAGGAGTGCGCGCCCGTGCTGTTGCCTCGATGCGGACGAGCGGCGCTTCCCAGAGCATACCCGATTCTCCGGCGCGCAGCAGCCCCTATTCTCGGGACATGACCGAATGGGACGAGCTCCACCGCCGAGCGCGGGAGCGCTACGAGGACGGGGAATCACGGCTGCCGGACGATCGGGACGAGCGCCAGCGGCAGCTGACGCGGATGGGCAACGCCGCAGCGGCGGCGGGCTTGACCGCATTGATGGCCGGAGCCGGCGGCGGCGAGTGGTTCGCCCGCGCCGCAGCGCGCTATCGCGAGAGCTGGGAGCACGCCCCGCCCGATAGCTGGGGCCGCCCGATCGGCGCGATCAAGGCCAGGATCCTCGCCGGCGATTGGGACGGCGCCACCGAGGACGCTCGCTGGACGCTCGAGGCCGGGGCCGCCCGCGCCGAGTCGCCGATCGGTCGTTACGCAGCCGCGCTGGCCTACGCCGTGCTCGGCGAGTGGGAGCACGTGCGCGTGCACGCCGACTACGCCCGGACGCACGAGAGCTTCCCGAACGAGGTCGCCGACGCGCTCGCGTTCGTGGCGGCAGAGGACGTCGTCGGCTACATCGAGGCGGTCGAGGACGTGCTCGAGTCGTTCGAGATCCGGGACGAGTATCTCGAGGGCGTGCCGGTTGCGGACACCGTGCTCGTCCTCCAAGCGCTTGCCGGCAAGCGCGACATGGCGGCCGAGCTGGACTCCGAGCTGCTCCCGTGACACGCCCGCTTGTCCTCTACGACGGCGGCTGACGCTTCTGCCGCTTTGCGGCGCGTGTCGCCGCTCGCCTCGATCGAGGCCGATACGCCTACTTGCCTTTCGACGACGGCGACGCGGAGGCCTTTCTGGCGCGGCTGCCCGAGGAGCGGCGCCGGACGAGCGCACACGTCGTCCGTCCGGACGGCGGGATCTGGAGCCCGAGCAGCGCGCCCTACCGGCTCGTCGCGCGCAACCGCCACCGGCTCGGTGGGCTCGTGCCAGACCGGCCAGGCCCTCGCCGCTACCCCTGATCGAGCTTGTGTTGAAACAACACCAGCCTCTCCCGGCTCGCACCGCGATGCCGGCCGAGCGACTTAGTGTTGATTCAACACAAAGTTCACAGCTGCGAGGCGGCGGCCTCGTCGAGGATCGCGATCGTCTCGCGCCCGCGGATAAGGCTCGCCGGGGTCTCCGCGCTCGGCTCTTCGGCGAAAGCGCGGTGAACGGCCTCTGCCTTCTCCTCGCCGGTGGCGAGGTAGACGAGCAGCTCGGTGGCGGCGAAGACCGGCGGGGTCATCGTCACGCGCGGGACGAGCGGCTCGAGGCCCGGCTCGGCTGCCACCGCGCGCCGCTCGCGCTCGTCGAGCGCCCGGGAGCCGGGGAAGAGGGAGGCCGTGTGCCCGTCAGGCCCGATTCCGTTCAGCGCCAGCGTCAGCGTGACGCCGGCGAGCTCGGCGTCGTAGAGCTCCGCAGCCTCCTCGGCTCCCAGCTCGCCTCGGATCCGGTGCACCTCGGGGAGGAAGGCAAGCCGGTCGAGCAGGGTCTCCTTCGCCAGCCGGTAGTTCGAGCGCTCGTCGTCGGGCGGCACGGCGCGGTCGTCGCCGAACCAGACCTGCGCCTGCGACCAGTCTGGGTGGAGCTCCGCCGCGAGCGTGTAGGCGCGGCCTGGGGTGGAGCCGCCGGAGAGCGCGATGTCGCCGCCGCTCGAGGCGGCGTGGATCAGCCAGCCGGCGGCGAGCCGGTCCCACTGCTCGACGATGTGGATGCCGACGCCGTTGAGGCTACGAATCGCCACGGGCGAGCTCGCGCGAGCGGTCCATCGCAGCCTGGATCGCGTTCAGGAAGGCGGCGCGCACGCCGGCCTGCTCCAGCTCCCGGATCGCCGCGATCGTCGTCCCGCCCGGTGAGGTGACCATCTCGCGCAGCTCGACGGGGTGCATCTTCAGGTCGCGCAGCTGCTTGGCCGTCCCGAGCATCGTCTGGACGACGAGCTGCGTCGAGATCTCCCGCGAGAGCCCCAACAGGATTCCAGCTTCGATCATCGCTTCGGCGAGGAGCGCGAAGTAGGCAGGACCGGAGCCCGAGACCGCCGTGACAGCGTCCATGTAAGGCTCCGACACTCGCACGACCGCCCCGAGGTGGCGCAGGGTCTCCTCCGCGAGTGTGAGGTGTTCTTCGCCCGCGTGCGACCCGGCGCAGATGGCCGCCATGCCCTCGTGGACGACGGACGGCGTGTTCGGCATCGCCCGCACGACCGGGACGCCGTCGCCGAGCTGGCGCTCGATCGCGGCGGTCGGGATCGCCGCTGCCACCGTCAGCACGGTCTGCTCGGGCTGGATCAGCGGGCCCACCTCTCCGAGCAGCGTCTCGATGTCCTGCGGCTTGACCGCGATCACGACCAGCCGCGCGCCGCGGACGGCGTCTGCGTTCGAGAGCGTGACGGCGAGGCCGTGCCGCTCGCGGAGCTCCGCGGCGCGCTCCTCGCGCCTGGTCGAGGCGGAGAGCTCGTCCGGCGTCCGCCAGCCCGAGGAGAGGAGGCCGCTGAGCAGCGCCTCGCCGATCTGCCCCGCGCCCAAGACCGCAATCCTTCGCTCGTCGATAGCCATCGTCGCAGTGTAAGAGGGTCTACGCTTTCTGCGTATGAGGGTGGCAATCGTCCTCGCGCTCGCGCTGGCGCTCGTTCCGCTCGCGATCCGACGCTAGATCGAGCTGGGCGCGAGCCGCTCGGCGAGCGCGGTCAGGATCACCACTGCGATCTCGGGCGAGCGCTCGAGGAGCTGGCGGAAGGCCCGGTCGGTGATCACGAGCGCCCGCACCGGCGAGGTCGTCGTGATCGTCGCGTTCCGCGGCGTCTTCGCGATCAGGGCGATCTCGCCGACGAAGTCGCCGGGCCCGATCGTCGCCACCTTGCCCCCGTCGCGCTCCACGTCGGCGGTGCCCTCGATGAGGACGATGAACTCGCGGCCCGAGTCGCCTTCCTTGATCAGCACCTTGCCCGCGGGGAAGTCGATCTCGTCGGCGATCGAGGCGATCTGGGCCAGCTCGGACTTCGGCGCGGACGAGAAGAGCGGCACGCGCTTGATCAGGTCGATCTTCGAGTTGTGCCCGAGCTGCACGAGGTCGATCTTATGCCGTGATTACGCCGCGCGCGAGCGCACGAGGCGAGCGAGATCCGCGCTGGCTCCGGGCACGAGCCCGCGCCCCCAGCCGGCCATGAAGTAGACGCCGGCCAGGCCGGCCCATTCGCCGTAGGGCTCCAGCAGCTCGGCCGTCTCGTGGAGCTCGACCCAGCGGCCCTGGAGCGCGGAGCAGAGCTTGACGAGGCCGAGGTCGCCGACGAGTCCGTGCCGGTAGCTGCCCAGCCCTTCGAGCGCGATCATCCCGAGCGACCAGGGCCCCAGGCCCCGCTCGCGCAGCAGGCGGGCCTCGACCGCCTCGATCGGACGCCCGCGCAGCTGCTCGAGGTCGATCGTGCGGCAGATCCGGACGAGCGCGGAGGCGCGGTGCGTGGCGAGACCCAGCCGCCGCAGATGTGCCGGCGAGAGCGCGCCGACCGCCTCGCGGGTCGGCTCGCCGCAGGCGCGCAGGATCGCCCGCTCGATCGCCAGCGCCCGCTTCGCCTCGATCAGCTGGCCGCAGAACGCGCGCAGCACCGCATGGGCGACGGTTGCCCGGCGCAGCGGCCGCAGGCCGTGCAGGTGCCGGATCGACGGCCCCAGCAGTGGATCGCGGCGGAAGCGGAGCACGAACTCCGTCGTGTCGGCGTCGAGCGCGAGCATGAAGCGGAGCAGCTGCAGCCCCTGCTCGTCGGGCGCCCGCAGGCGGACGAGACCGTCATTGCCCTGCCACGCCTTACCGCTCCCGCCGCCCGGCAAGGCGGTCTCGAACTCACGGCCGTAGGTCATCAGGCGCAGGCGGTACGGCCCGCTTGGTCTGACGACGTCCTCGCTCACCCGCCCGCACCTTACTCTTGTGCCCAGATGGGGCTCGCCGACGTGATCTCTCTCCGCTCGCGGCGGCGCAAGTTCGCGCTCTTCATGGAGACGATCGCCCCGACCGCCGAGACGTCCGTCCTCGATGTCGGCGTCGACGACGTCCCCTTCGGCGAGCACGCGGGGTGCGGGACGCTCAACTTCTTCGAGCAGCTCTACCCCTGGCCGGGACAGGTCACGGCGCTCGGCCTGAACGAGGGCGAGCGCTTTCGCGCGAGCTTCCCCGACGTCCGCTACGTGCAGGGCAATGGGCTCGAGCTCCCCTTCGAGGACGGCGCCTTCGACGTCGTCTTCTCGAACGCCGTGATCGAGCACGTCGGCGGCCCGGTGGAGCAGCGGCGCTTCGTCGACGAGTCGCTCCGGGTTGCGCGGCGTGCCTTCGTCACGACCCCGAACCGCTGGTTTCCCGTCGAGGTGCACACGAGGCTGCCGCTCGTGCACTGGTTTCCGGACTCGGTCTCGCACCGGGCCTACGAACTGGCGCGGAAGCCGTGGGCGAAGGACAACCGCCTCCTCGGGCCGGGGTCGCTCCGCGACCTGTTTCCGCCGCAGGCGCGGATCGTCAATCTCGGGCTGACGCTGGTGGCCGTCGTTGACTGAGAGGCTCCCGCGCTGGGCGCTGTATGCGTTCATCGTCGCGCTGCCCTTCCACAACCTCGTCATGGCGCTCCTCTGGGGCGCCGGCGTCAGGGGCCTCGCGCTCGACGTCGTCTCGGCCTGGAAGGAGGCGCTCCTCGCGCTCGCGCTCGGGGTCGTCGTCTGGCGGCGCCGCGGGATTCCGTTCAAGGCGAGCTCGACCGACTGGCTCGCGCTCGCCTACGGAGCGCTCGTCCTGCTCTACGCGCTGATCCCGCAGGACTGGCTCGGCGGCGACGCGTCCGCGAAGGGCGTGCTCTACGGGCTCCGCCACGACCTGACCCCGGTCGCCGCCTACTTCCTCGGCCGCGGCCTGACGCTCTCGAACGAGCACCGGCGGCGGGTTGGGTGGGCGATCCTCGGCGTCGCGGCGGTCGTGGCCGCCTGGGGCCTCGTCGACATCTACGCGATCTCGCTGCAGACCTGGCGCGACTCCGGTGTCGCGGGCTGGTATCGCGAGCAGCTGGGGCTGCACTACGGCAAGGGCCTCTCCGGCCTGCCCGAGAACTTCGTCTACAACCCGGGCGACGAGCGGCCGCTGCGCCGGCTCGTCTCGACCTTCCTCAGCCCGCTGGCGACCGCCTATCTGCTGCTCGTCGCGATCCTGCTCGCGGCGACCTGGCGGCGGAGCCGCTGGATGACCGCGCTCACGGCGCTGCTCGCGGTCGGCCTCCTGTTCACGTACTCCCGGACGACGCTCGCGGCGCTCGCGGTCGGTCTCGTCGTGCTCGCCTACGGCCTGCGAACCTGGTGGCCGGTCGCGGCTGCGGCCGTCCTGCTCGCGGCCGCGTTCTTTTTCGTCCGCGCCTATCCCGACATCGCCCCCGAGACGAGATTCACGCCCGCGGAGCTGCGGGTCCAGCGGGCGGGAGGACAGAAGGAGCCGACGAGCGGCGACCCGTTCGATCCGGGTGAACCGTCGTTCGACAGCCACCTCGACAGCCTCCGCGAAGGCCTCGAGACGGTGGCGACGCACCCGCAGGGATTCGGCCTCGGCAACGCCGGCGTCACTGCCAAGCGCACGCACAAAGACATCAAGGCCGGGGAGTCGACGTACACGGAGCTCGGGGTCGAGCTCGGCCTGCTCGGGCTGCTCGCCTTCGTCACCTGGAGCCTCGCGCTCACCCGCGTCACCCTCCGCCGCGCACCCTGGCTGGGCGCGTCCTTTGCCGCCGTGCTCGTGCTCGGCATCCAGACGGACGTGATCGGAGTGCACTGGCTTGCATTCGTTCTGTGGGCCCTGGCCGGCGAGCGGGCCTGATTGCTTTAGAACAAGCCCTCTCCGGCCGATAGCAGTGGTCGTGGATGCCGCCCACGACACGCGTCGCCAGCTTGGCCAGCTCATGGTCGATGAAGGACTCCTGAGCGCCGAGCAGCTCGAGCATGCCCTCGCGGAGCAGAGCACGAGCGGAAAGCCGCTCGGAGAGACACTCGTCACGCTCGGCTATGCCTCTCCCGGCGCGGTCGCGAATGCCCTGGCCGAGCAGCACGGCGGCCTTCTGCGCACCGAGTTCGGTGTCAGCACGGGCCTCACGGTCGTCCCGGAGGGCCAGAACGGGCTCCAGGCTGCTCCGCCCGTCGCCCCCGTCTCCGCCAGCGCTTCCGGCGCTCCCGCCGAAAACGGTGCTGCCTCTGCCCCGCTGGGCGCGGGGCTCCGCCTCGCCAAGCCGGCGGGCGCCGAGCCCACCCGGCTCGCCCAGCCAGATCCCGTCGCCCCGCTCGCCCCGGCAGCGCCTGCACCCGCGGCGGCTCCTCCTGCGCCACCGGCACAGCAGCCCGCCGACGTCGCCAAGTTCGCCTCCCTCCACGCCGACCTCGACGCGGCCCGCTCGGAGCTGGCGGAGAAGAGCGCCCGCCTGAACGAGCTCACCGCCAAGCTGGAGGACGCGACCTCGCAGCTCCGCGCGAGCCAGACCGCGCGAGACGCGTTCGCGGCGAAGGCAGCCGAGCTGGAGGCCCAGACGCCTGTCGCTGCCGCGGACCCTGCCGACGCGGCCTGGGTGCAGCAGCTGGAAGCGCAGCTTCGGACCGTCGAGGGCGAGCGAGACGCGCTGGCGAAGAACGTCGTCGAGCTACAGGACAAGTTGGACGACCCCCGGCCCGACCCGGCGGCGACTTCCCGGATTCACGACCTCGAAGCACAGGTCGAGGAGCTGACTCGCGCCGCGGCCGGAGCAGACGCTCGCGACCAGGCCGAGGCCGCTCGCACGCAGGCGCTCGAGGCTCAGCTCCAGACGATCGTCGTCGAGCGGGACGCGCTCCAGGGGCGGCTGACCGAAGCACTGGAAGCACCGCCGCTCGTCCAGCCCGACCCGGCGGCCGAATCGCGGATCGCCGAGCTCGAAGGCCAGCTGCAGGTGGTCGCCGGCCAGCGAGACTCCTTCGCGAAGGACATGGCCGACCTGCAGGCGAGGCTCAGCGAGCCTCAGCCCGACCCCGCCGCGCAGTCGCGGATCGAGGAGCTCGAGGCGCAAGTCGAGTCGCTGGGCGCCGAGCGCGATGCGCTCACGGCGACGCTGGCAGAGCCCCGGCAGAATCCGCAGGCCGAGGCCCGCGTGGAGGAGCTGGAGGCGCAGCTGCAGACGCTGGCCACCGAGCGCGAGGCGCTCGCACGAAACGTCGGCGAGCTCCAGGCGAAGTTGAGCGCTGCGGCGGCCACCCCGGCCGTCGATCCTGCGCTGGCCGACCGCGCGCGCGAACTCGAGTCCGAGCTTCAAGCCGTGAGCGTGGAGCGGGATCGACTCGCGCAGAGCCTCGCCGAGCTTCAGAGCAGATTGGGCGAGACCGCCCAGGCACGTGAGGCCGAGATCGCCCGCGCGAACGCCGTGGCAGCCGCCCGCGTCACCGCGGTCGAGTCGCAGCTTCAGGCCGCCGAGACCGAGCGGAACGCGCTCATGTCGACGCTCGAGGAGCTCCAGGGAAAGCTGGCGGGGATTGCCGGCAAGCACGACGCCGCAGTCGCCGAGCTCCGGTCGGAGCGAAGCACGCTCACCGAGCGGATCGAGGAGCTGGAGGCGCGGCTGAGCGAGGCACCAGCTGCACAGGACGCCGCGGTCGCCGAGGTCGAGCGGCAGCATCGGGCAGCGCGCGAGCAGCTCGAGTCGGTGCGGAAGCTGCTCGACGAGCGGGTCGAGGAGCTGCAGGCGCGGGCGAGCGAGGCAACGGCCTCTCACGACGCCGCGGTCGCGGAGCTCCGGCAGCAGCTCGACCGCCGCACCGAAGAGAGCGACCGGATCGAGGGCGAGCGCCGAGCCGCCCTCGAGCAGCTCGAGTCGGAGCGCGAGGCGCTTGCCGCGAGGGTCGAGGAGCTGCAGGGGCTGGCGCACGAGACGGCCTCGCACGAGGTGACGGTCGCCGGGCTCCGTCAGCAGCTTGCCGCCCGCGCGGAGGAGAGCGACCGGATCGACGGCGAGCGCCGAGCGGCCCTCGAGCAGCTCGGGTCGGAGCGGGACGCGCTGGCCGCGAGGGTCGAGGAGCTGCAGCTCCTGGCGAACGAGAGTACGGCCGCGCATGAGGCTGCCCTCGACAAGCTCGAGGAGCAGATGGCCGACCGCGAGCACCGGCTCGCGCAGCGGGCCGAGGAGATTGCCCAGTTGAGCCGCGAGCGCGACGCCTCTCTCGCGGAGGCGCTGCAGGGTCGGGATCGGGTCGCGCAGAGCTTCGACGAGCTCCAGACGCTGATGGCGGAGACCTCGGCTGCGCACGCGACCTCGATCGCAAAGCTCGACGAGCAGCTGGCCGAGCGCGAGCGCCGTCTGGCCGAGAACGTCGACGAGGTGGCGCGGCTGAACCGCGAGCATCGGACGACGGTCGAGCAGCTCGAGCTGGAGCTGGCGGCCCGCGAGGCCGAAGCCGCCCTGGCCGTAGAGCCCGAGGAGCACGCGCACGTCCTGCTGGTCCCCGCCGCCGCCGGGTACACGCTCCTCGAGCGGAGCGGGCCTGCGCCCGCGCCGCAAGCACTCGTCGAGATCGGCCACGGGGCCTGGGGGGAGGGCAGCTTCGTCGTCCTGAGGACCGGCCCGTCGCCGCTCCCGGCCGGACCGAAGCGCTGCGCCTTCCTCGAGCGCCGCTCCGCCAACCCTTCCTAAGCCTTCGGCGCGTCCTCGTCCTCTTGGTCGGCCGGCTCGGGCGCGATCACCTCGGTCACGACGACCGTCGCCCGCTCCTTGCGGACGCGCTTGCGAGCCCCGGAGAGCGTGCGCTCGATCGTCTGGGCATTCGCCTCGATCCGCTTGGTGAGCTCCTTCGCGGCAGCCTTGAGCTCGTCTGCGCGCCCGTCCTCCGAGTAGGCCGAGACGCCTAGCTCGCGGATCCTGGCCTCGCGCTGGCGGCGAAGCTGGAACTGCTCGCGGCGCAGCCGGACGACGTCGCGGCCCGCCTTCGACCACGTCGCGATCGACTGAGCGGCGACATCCGCCTCGTCGCGGACGCGGTCGGCGGTCCCCACTGACGCGCGAGCGAAGGGTGTGTCGGGCCGACGCCGGGCGCCGGCGAGGAAGGCGGGCAGCAGGCAGAGGCCGACCACGATTGCGATGACGCCGCCCGCGAGGTAGTCCAGGACGACGAGCACGGTTCCGCCCACGATCAGCGCGATCGCGGCGAGGAGCACGAAGAGTGGCTGGAAGACGCCGAAGTCGCGGCGCGCCGCTTGCTGGACGGGAACCGGGATCCTGATCGGCTCCGGCGGCGGCGCGTCGGTCCGGCGTCCGCAGGCCGGGCAGAAGGTGGCGCGATCCGGCAGCTCGGCGCCACAGTGGGAGCAGTTGTCCACGCCGCCCTTCTGTCCTCGGCGGGAACTTCCGTAACCCGCCGGCCGGCGCTAGCCTACGGGCATGGCGGAGCCGCTCGATCCGCGCGTCGATATCGGCCATGTGCATCTGAGGGTGGCAGACCTCGACCGCGCGCTCG
>JAWVCV010000165.1:0-5677 GCA_033858115.1 Gaiellaceae bacterium | reverse complement strand
CGGCCGCGCTCGAGACGGCCACGCGCGAGGGTGAGGGCTTCGGCCCGGTCCGCGGCTTCAAGCGTCTCCAGGCGCGCTTCTTCGGCGAGGAGGTCATGCCGCCGGTTCAGGTCTATGAGGCCGCGCTCGACTTCAAGCTCGCCTCGCTCGCCAAGGACATCGACCGCGCGCACGTCGAGGCGAAACTCGTCCGGCGCGGGCTCGGCGTCGAGGTCGTTCCCGGCCAGAGCGGGCTCAAGCTCGAGCGCGAGGCCGCCGCCGCGACGATCGCTCGCTCGCTCGCCCGGCTCGACCGAGGCGCTCCGGTCGCGCTGCCGGTGACGACCGACCCGGTCGAGGTGACCGCGGCCGACCTTGCCGTCGCCCGCCGGCAGGCCCAGACGGCGCTCTCGGCGCCGGTGCGGCTGCAGTACGAGGGAACGCGCTGGAAGCTCCCACGCTGGCGCATGGCCGAGCTGCTCTCCTTGCCGAGCGACGGCTCGACCGCGCTGGCGATCGAGGGGCCGGGGGCCGACGCCTGGTTCGGCAAGCTGCGCAAGAGGATCGAGCATGCGCCGGTCGACGCCGGCTTCGCAGTCAAGCCCGGCGGCATCGACGTCATCCCCGACAAGCCCGGCGTCGGCATCGACGTCCCCGCGACGGCGAAGGCGCTCCTCGCCGCCGCGACGTCGCCCACGGCGCGCACGGCTGAGCTGTCCGTCATGACAACCGTCGCGAAGCGGACGACGGCCGACGCGAAGGCGATGGGGATCACCGGGGTCGTCGGCAGCTACCACACGACCTACGGCGGCATCCCGAGCCGGCTGCACAACGTCGCCCTCGTCGCGAAGCTGATCGACGGCGCGTTGGTCGCGCCCGGGAAAACCTTCTCGTTCAACGGCACGACGGGCGAGCGCACGGCCGAGAAAGGGTTCCAGGAAGCCCCGGTGATCATCAACGGCGAGCTTCAGACCGGCCTCGGCGGCGGCATCTGCCAGGTCTCGACGACGATCTTCAACGCGGCCTACGACGCGGGCCTGCAGATCGACGAGCGGACCAATCACGCGCTTTACATCTCGCATTACCCCCTCGGGCGCGACGCGACGGTCAACTATCCCGACCAGGACTTGAAGTTCACCAACGACACCGACAGCTGGCTGCTCGTGCGCACGTTCGTCGGCACCGGCTCCCTGACCGTGAACCTCTACGGCGCGCCCCAGAACCGGCGCGTGGAGTCGAGGGAGCAGCCGCTGCGGGTCGTCGGCGGACCGCGCGTGAACCGCATCAAGGACCCGACGATGCTGAAGGGCAGGTCCGAGGTGGAGGAGTACGGCCAGCCGGCGCGCGCCACGAGCGTCAGTCGCACCGTCTACGCCGCGAACGGGAAGGTGCTGCACGAGGACACGTGGTACTCGTCGTACCGCTCGGAACCGAAGGTCGTCCGCGTCGGGACGAAGCCGAAGCCCAAGCCGAAGCCCCCCGAGGCGTCGAAGGTCGACGAGCTCCTCCCCGGCTCTGCCGACGTCGCGCCGGACGCTCCGCCGGCGTCTACGCCTCAGCCGTAGCGACCGCCTCCGCGAACCACGCAGGGACGCGTGTCGGGAGCCGCGTCGCCGCGTCGACCGTGGCGTGGGCGGTGTGCCCGTCGGCCACCAGCTCGCCGTCGCGCTCGATCACGTACTCGTAGCGGAAGCGCGCACCGCGCAGGTCGACGCAGCGCGTCCAGACGCGCAGCCGCTCGTCGAACTCGGCCGAGCGGTGGTAGCGGACCTGCACCTCGGTCGTGAGGGCCTCGATGCCCTGCGCCTGGATGGCGCGGTAGCCACCCGCATGCTGGGCGAGGTAGGCGACGCGCGCGACCTCGAGCCAGACGACGAACGCCGCGTGGTGCGCGATCCCCTGGGCGTCGGTCTCGGCGAAGCGGACGACGACGTCCGTCGAGAAGTTGTAGCCCTCCACGCCGAGACTCTCGCACGAGGCGCAACTCCGCCGCCCCGGTTCGGGCCTGGGCTAGGCGGCCGCGCGCCGGACGGTGCGCTCGTCGAGAACCCGCTGGCAGTCGGAGCAGACGCGCTGCTCGACCTCGTAGGGGATCCCCGCGTGCTGCCGCAGCGCGTGCGCGATGACTGCTTTGTGCTCGTGCAGTCGCTGCGCTCGTCTTCCGATGTCTTTCATCATCGCTCTCTCACGTTAGTCATCGTCTCGTCTCGCACAAGTGTCAATTGGGTGAAGGACCAGTCTCGGGATCGCTACGGTTCCGTGATGCGCCTGGTGCGGTTGTTACTCCTCCTGTCGGCTGTTGCCGTCTGCGTCGCCGCGTCGGAGGCGGCGGGCGCGATCCCGCGCGATCCCGTCGTCGGACCTTCGAGTCCCACACGCTCTGACGTCGGAACGCCGAAAAAGACGGCGGAGCGTTGCCGGCCGGGCTCCGTGAAGCGCATGGGAACAACGCGAACGAGCTACGCGGCGGTCGTGCGCAAGCGCGCGATCGCGTTCCGCAGTCCCGGGAAGTCGGAGCTGGCGAGGTTCGGGCCCAGGAACGTCAACGGCGTCGCCACTGTCTTTGCCATCCTCGCCAAGCGCGTCGATCGCCACTGCGGCGTCAGCTGGTACCGCGTGCAGCTGCCGCTGAAGCCGAACGGGGTCACGGGCTGGGTGCGCCCCTACGCGGTCCACGTGCTGCCGCTGACGACGCGAATCGAGGTCGATCTCTCGGCCCGGCGGGTGACGCTCTTCGTCCGGGGCAAGAGGGTGCTGTCGGCGCGCGCAGCGATCGGGACGCCGGCGACGCCCACGCCGACCGGCCGCTACTACGTGAATCAGCGGTTGATCCCCGCGGATACGTCCGGTCCCTTCGGTCCCGGGGCGCTCGGGATCTCCGCGTTCTCCGAGGTGCTGACCGGCTGGACGCAGGGCGGCCCGATCGCGATCCATGGGACGAACCGGCCGCAGCTGCTCGGTCGCGCCGTCTCGAACGGCTGCATCCGCGTTCACAACGACCTGCTGCGCAGGTTGTTCAAGCGGGCGCTCGCCGGCACGCCCGTGGCCGTCCGCGCCTGAGGGTTAGCCGCCCGTCCGGGCCGGGCATATGATCGCCCTATGGCTAAGACACAGCAAAAAGACATCTTCGCGCAGGTTCGGGACCTCGGCTCCGAGGCGCTGCACAGGCTGGCCGACGTCCCGGGCGGCTCGAAGCTGCTCGAGATGGCGAACGAAACGCGCTCGCGCCTGGACGAGATGCAGAAGAAGCTGCGCGGCCTCGACGAGCTCGAGAAGCGCGTCGCGAAGCTCGAGCGGCAGCTCGCGAGCCAGGGCAGTGCAGCCACGCCACGCAAGACCACGGCACGCAAGACGACGACGCGCAAGACGACGCCGGCCAGCCGGTCGGCGACGGCGAAGAAGCCGCCCGCCTAGGCGGGCACCCGCACCCGCAGCGCGCCCGGCACGACCTCGAAGCGCACCGGCGTCGTGCCCGGCTGCTCGCCGTCGAGCTCGACCGGCAAGGGCTCCTCCGCGTCGACCGTGACAACGGCGCCGCGGAGGAGCTCGGCTTTGGGGTGGGGCAGGTGGCGGCCGCGGTAGGTCTTCGGCAGCGTCACCAGCAGGTCTCGCTTGGTCAGGTCGCCGATCGTCAAGACGTCGAAGAGCCCGTCGTCCGGCTCGGCCTGAGGGCAGATGATCATCCCGCCGCCGAACGTCCGTCCGTTCGCGACCACGACGTCGTGCATGCGGCCGACGCGCGTCTCACCGTCGACGGTCACGCGCAGCTCGGAGTTCTGCCAGCCCGCGAAGACCGCGAGCGTCGCCCAGAGGTAGGAGACCTTGCCGCCGAGCGCCTTCGTCGTCTCGTTCGCGCGCTGCGCGATCGCGCCGCTCATCCCCGCGCTGGCGACGTTTGCGAAGTACGCCTCGCCCTCGCCGCCGTCCCAGCCGCGGTAGTGGGCGCGCCCCAGGTCGATCGTCCGCGGCTCGCCCGTCAGCGCCACGTCGATCGCGCCGTCGAGCTTGTGCGGGATCCCGTAGGTACGGACGAAGTCCCAACCGGTGCCGCGCGGGATCACCGCGATCTCGACGTCGTCCCGGCCGGCGATCCCGTTTGCGACCTCGTTGACGGAGCCGTCGCCGCCGACGACGACGAGCAGCTTGGCACCGCCGTCCGCGGCGCCCCGCGCCAGCTCGCCGAGCTGTCCGGGCCGCTCCGAGAAGAGCGTGTCGCCCACGAGCCCGCGGCTCGCCGCCCGGTGGGCGATCTCGGGCCAGCGCCGGCCGGTGGCGCCGTTGTCCGACGCCGGGTTGACGAGGAATACGGTCGCGCTAATGAGACGCGGTCGCGGTGGCGAGCGCCACGCGCGTCATCCGGTCGACCGCCGCGCGCAGATCGTCGTCGCTGATCCGCTTCATCTCGCCGCCGACGATGATGTCGCTGACCGTGAGCAGGCAGCCACCCTGCACGCCCTTGAGAGCGGCAACCGTGAAGAGGGCCGACGCCTCCATCTCCACAGCCAGGATCCCGCGCGCCGACCAGCGGTCGTACTGCCCCTCGTTCGGGTTGTAGAAGAGGTCGCTCGAGACGATCGGGCCGACGCGCAGGTCCTGTCCCATCTCCTTGGCGACGTGGACGGCGCCGTGGATCAGCTCCCAGCTCGCGGTGGGGCAGTGCGGCTCCCCGCCGACGAGATGAACGGCGGTCGAGTCGGCCGGCACGGCCGTCAGCGCGACGATCAGGTCGCCGAGCTCGTGGTCGGGCTGCAGCCCACCGCAGGTGCCGACGCGGATCAGCTTCTTGACGCCGAGCTGGATCAACTCCTCGAAGACGATCGTCGCGCCGGGACAGCCCATGCCCGTGCCCTGCACCGAGACGCGCTTGCCCTCCCAGGTGCCCGTGTAGCCGAGCAGGCCGCGTTCGCCGTTCTTCTGCTCGACGTCGTCGAGGTACGTCTCGGCGATGTACTTCGCCCGGAGCGGGTCGCCGGGAAGAAGACATGCCTCGGCGTAGTCGCCCGGCTCTGCTCGCACGTGGATCGGCATCCGCGAGAATCTATACGCCCCTATGCCCGGTGGTGTCGTTGTGCTCGCAAGCCTCGTCGTGGCGGCGGTCCTGCTCGCGGCGTCCTTCGGCCTGCGCGGGGCGCCTCGGCGCAGGCTGGCGCGTGCGGGCGCCGTGCTCGGCGCAATCTCGCTCGCACCCGCAGCCCTCCTCGTCGTCTACGTCTTCGGCGAGGACAGCTACCGAGGCAACGGGATCACGCGCTGGGAGGCCTATCGCTCCCCGAGCGGTGGGGCGCTGGGGGAGATGTTCGTCCTCTCGATCGCCTCGATGTGCGCCTGCGCGGCGCTGCTCGTCTACGCCGGGCTGAGCGGGAGAGCGCGGCTCATGCGCGGGACGGCCCTGGTGGGCGCGCTCGCCTCGCTCGTGCTCCTGACTGCGACCACGATCGGCTTCACGGCAAACTAGCGACGTGGCACGTCTCGTCGACCCGACGCGTGAGCAGATTCTCGAGTACTGCGCGGCGGATCCGGTCGAGCGGGTGTTCCTCGAGGACGTCGCCCGACGCGGGCTCGGCAGGTTCAGCGGCGCCGCGGTGGACGGGGGTCGGCTGGTGGCGCTCTGCCACACCGGCGCTAACGTCGTCCCCTCCGGGCGCGACTGCGGCGTCTTCGGGCCCGAGCTCGTCCGCGCGCGGGCCCGGATGCTGAT
>JAWVCV010000164.1:0-6058 GCA_033858115.1 Gaiellaceae bacterium | reverse complement strand
GCTCGGCTTCGCGACGGACTTCGTGCTCGTCGCCGCCGGCGTCTAGCGTTGCCCGTGTGCGCTTCGGCACCGTAGTCCCGCTCGTCACGACGCGCGCCCTCGGCGGGCGCGAGTTCACCTACGAGCTCCCGGACGGCGCGGGCAAGGGCGCGGTCGTCTCCGTGCCGTTCGGACGAGGCCGCACCCGCGGGGTCGTGGTCGAGGTCGTCGACGCGCCGCCTGCCGGAGTCGAGGCGCGACCGGTGGAGAAGGTCGTGCACGAGCTGCCGCCCGTGCTCGTCGACCTCGCGCTCTGGCTCGCCGAGTACTACGGCTCGACCCCCGCACGGGCGCTCGAGCTGGTCGCGCCGGTGCGGCGGGCCCGGCGCAAGGAGCAGGAGCCCCCGGGCGAGCGGCAATCGCTCGAGGGCGAGGCGGCGCCGGAGCGGCTGAGCGACGACCAGGTTGCGGCGGTGGAGAAGGTCGTGGGCGCGCTGGACGCAAAGGGCGGTCACTTCCTGCTCTACGGCCCCACCGGCAGCGGCAAGACCGAGGTCTACCTCCAGGCGGCCGCCGCGGCGCTCGAGCGAGGGCGCGGGACGATCGTGCTCGTCCCGGAGATCGCGCTCGCACCGCAGACCGTCGGCCGCTTCCGCGCGCGCTTCGGCGACTCGGTCGCGATCCTCCACTCGGCACTCACCGACGCCGAGCGGCGCGACGAGCGGGAGCGCATCGCCTCCGGCGAGGCACCGGTCGTGGTCGGTGCGCGGTCGGCGGTGTTCGCACCGGTGCCGTCGCTCGGCATCGTGTGCGTCGACGAGGAGCAGGACTCGTCGTACAAGCAGGAGTCCGACCCGCGCTACGACGCGCGCACCGTCGCGGCCAAGCGGGCAGCGCTCGAGGGCGCCGTGGCCGTCTACGGCAGCGCGACGCCGCGCCCGGAGAGCTGGGAGCGGCTGGAGCGGCTCGAGCTGGGACCCCGGCTTGGTGCCCCGATGCCGTCCGTGAAGATCGTCGACCTGCGCCGCGAGGCCGGCTACCCGCTCTCGGCGCCGCTGCTCGCCGAGCTCGGCCGGATCTCCGAGCAGGGCGGCAAGGCGATCCTCCTCCTGAACCGGCGCGGAGTCGCGCCTGCGATCCACTGTCGCGCCTGTGGCGTCTCGCGGCGCTGTGGACTGTGTGACGTCTCGTTGACGCTGCACGGCGACGCGCGGCTCCACTGCCACCACTGCGGCTACTCGGAGACCGTCCCGGAGGCGTGCCCGGCCTGCGGCTCCTCCGAGCTGGCGCGGATCGGCGCCGGCACGCAACGACTCGAGACGGAGCTCGCGAAGCGCGTCCCGGAGCTCGAGCGGATCCGGCTGGACGCAGACACGGCGGCAAAGCCCGGCGCGCTCCGTGCGGTCCTGGACCGATTCGCGGCCGCGGACCGGGCGGTCCTCGTCGGGACTCAGATGGTCGCCAAGGGCCATCACTTTCCGGGCGTCTCTCTCGCCGCCGTCGTCGACGCCGACACGGGGCTCTCGCTGCCCGACTTCCGCGCCGAGGAGCGCACGTTCCAGCTCGTCACGCAACTCGCGGGCCGCAGTGGCCGCGACGCGCCGGGCAAGGTGATCGTGCAGACGTTCCAGCCCGATGCCACGCCCTTGCGCTACGCGGCTCGTCACGACGTCGCGGGCTTCCTCGCCGAGGAGCTCGGCCGGCGGCGCGAACTCGGGTATCCGCCGTTCCGGCACCTGATCTCGATCGTCGCGTCCGCCGCCGACGCGGCTGCCCCGGCGCGGCTCCTGCGCGAATTGAGCGCCGAGCTCGCCGACGCCGAGCTGCTCGGGCCGGCGCCGCTGCTGCGCCTCAGGGGCCGCCACCGCGCGCAACTCGTCGCCAAGACCGACCGGCCGCGCGCCCTCGCCGCGCGCGCCGCACAGATCCTCGCGGCCGCGGCGCCGGCCATGCGGAAGGCCGGCGTCAACGCAGTCGTGGACGTCGACCCCCAATCGCTCTGACTACACTCGCCGCCATGGCGGCCGAGGGCGGTGTGCGCCCAGAGGACAAGGAAGAGGAGGAGCGCGAAGAGCGCGATCTCGACGCGGAGGCGCACGCCAGGCGCCGTGTGGCGCTGGCGCAGATCCGCCAGTACCCGGACGCGGTGCTGCGGATGCGCGCCCGCGAAGTCGACTCCTTCGGCGACGACCTCGCGCGGCTCGCAGACCGGATGACCCATTTGATGCACGACGCGCGCGGAGTCGGCCTCGCCGCGACGCAGGTCGGCATCCTGCAGCGGTTCTTCGTCTTCCAGAAGGAGGGCGACGAGGAAGCGACCGCCGTCGTCAACCCCGAGATCGTGGAGCGGTCGACCGAGACGGAGGTGCTCGACGAAGGCTGTCTCTCGCTGCAGGGCGTGCTCGTGCCCGTCGAGCGCTCGCTCGGCGTCACCTTGACGGGGCAGGACGCGACGGGCGCGCCGCTCCGCCTCGAGCTCGGCGAGATGGACGCCCGGGTCGTGCAGCACGAGCTCGACCATCTGGACGGCGTGCTGATGATCGAGCGCACGAGCGAGGAGTCTCGCCGCGAGGCTCTGGCGACTCTTCGTCGATCGATCACCGGGTAGCCACGTGAAGCTTGCGGTCGCCGCCACGGCACCGTTCGGCGCGGACGTGCTCGAGCGGCTGGCCGCCCGGCACGAGGTGTCGGCGCTGCTGACGCGGCCCGACCAACCGGCCGGACGCGGACGGAAGCTCTCGCCGCCCCCGGCGAAGGTCGTCGCCGAGCGCCTCGGCATCCCCGTCCTCCAGCCGGAGCGGCCCACCGCCGAGCTCGAGCTGCCGGCCGAGACGATCGTCGTCGCCGCCTACGGCCTCCTGATCCCGGAGACGCTGCTCGAGCGCGGCCTCTGGCTAAACGTGCACCCGTCGCTGCTGCCGCGCTGGCGGGGCGCGGCCCCCGTGGAGCGCGCGCTGCTGGCGGGCGACGCGGAGACGGGCGTGACGATTCACCAGACCGTTAAGGAGCTCGATGCCGGACCGATCGCCGCGATGGAGGCGTTTCCGATGCCGGCGGAATGGGACGCAGGGGACGTCTATGCCCGCGCAGCCGGGCTTGCGGTCGACTTGCTCGACCAGGCGCTGCCCGAGCCGAGCTTCCGGCCGCAGCAGGGCGAGCCCACCTACGCGGCCAAGATCGAGCCGGCCGACCGGGAGCTCGACCTCTCGAAGCCGGAGGAGAGCCTCAACCGCATCCGCGCGCTCTCGCCGCACATCGGCGCGCGCGGGGAGCTGGACGGGCGTCGCGTCACGATCTGGCGCGCACGGCTCGAGGACGGCGAGCTCGTGCCGCTGGAGGTTCAGCCGGAGGGTGGCAAGCGCATGCCCTACGACGCATTCGTGCGCGGCCTACGGTGACGGTCGCTCCGGCCCGGAGCGCCGCCTACGAGGTGCTGCGGCGCGTCTTCGAGGAGGAGGCGTATGCCGACCGCGCGCTTCGCAGCGCCTCGGAGGGCCTCGACGACCGCGACCGGGCGCTCGCGCGGCAGCTGGCGTTCGGCTCGGTCCAGCGGGCGCGGACGCTCGATCACGCGATCGAGACGCTCGGCAAGCGTCCGGTGCGCAAGCTCGACCCGCCCGTGCTCGCGGCGCTGCGGCTCGGCGCCTACCAGCTCGGCTATCTCGGCGGTGTGCCCGACTATGCCGCGGTCAACGAGTCGGTGGAGCTCGTCCGCCGCGCTCGGCTCGAGCGAGCGGTTCCCTTCACCAACGCCGTCCTGCGCCGCGTCGGCGACGGGATCGAGCGGCTGCTCGAGGAGTTGCCGGAAGGGCCGCTGAAGCACTCCTATCCGGACTGGATCTGGGACGTCTGGCGCCGCGACCTCGGCGAGGAGGGGGCGCTGGCGCTGATGCGGGCCCAGAACGAGCCGCCGGAGACAGTCGTCCGGCTCGTCCGCGGGGAGATCGAGGGGGAGGAAACCGAGATCCCGGGCGCCTGGCGGGTGGCGCGCGTCGACGAGGGTGCGCTCGAACGCGGTGAGATCTGGCCGCAGAGCCGCGGCTCGCAGCTCGCGGGGCTCTGCGTCGGCGCCCAGCCGGGGGAGCGTGTGCTCGACCTCTGCGCGGCGCCCGGTGGCAAGGCGACCATGCTGGCGGGTGAGGTCGTCGCCGTCGAGGCGAACGAGGCCAGGGCGCGGGAGCTCGAGGAGAACGCGCGCCGCCTGGGCGCGACAAACGTCCGCGTCGTCCACGCGGACGGGCGCGATCTGCCGCCGGACCTGACCGGCTTCGACCGCGTCCTCGTGGACGCGCCCTGCTCGGGGCTCGGCGTCCTCGCTGCGCGCCCCGACCTCCGCTGGCGCTCGACGCCGCTGCCGGAGCTGCAGCTCGAGCTCCTGCGCGCGGCGGCCGAGCGCGTCCGGCCGGGCGGGACGATCGTCTACTCGGTCTGCACCGTCAACGCCGACGAGTCGGAGGCCGTCGTCGCAGCGTCGGGCCTCGAGGTCGAGCCGATCGCGGAATGGCCGCAGTTCCGGCACGAACGGCGGCCCGAGTTCCTGCAGACGCTGCCGCACGTGCACGGCACGAGCGGCTTCTTCATCGCTCGGCTCCGGGTCTAGCCGGCTAGCAGGGTGTGCTGCGGTCGACCGTGATCTCGAGCGGGGCCAGCGGCTTCCCTGTGGCAGCCTCCACCCAGGTCCCGCCCTCGCCGCGGCGCAGCGGCGGCACGTCCACCACCTTGCACCAGCGCTCGATCTTGGCCGTCTCGACCCGGGCGAGGATCCAGAAGCGCGTGCCGTCGCCCGGCTCGGGGGCGAGCTCGAACATCTCGCCCGCGTCGGTCTGGGCGTCGTCGATGGGAAACTCCGGTGCCTGACCCGGCGGCCGGGCACGGCCGGGATTGAGCGCCGCGTAGTAGACGAGGGGCGTGTCCCGCGTCAGGTCCGCGCCGGCGCGGATGAGGCCGGTGACCGCCGCAGGGCTCTCCTCGCCCTTGAGCGGCTTCGAGAGCAAGATCACCGCGACGACGAAGCCGGCCAGGATGAGCAGCGTCGGAACGAACGTGAACTTGCTGAGCAGGCGGCGCACACCCCCCAGTGAAGCAGCAACGCCGTTCCGCGGTGTCCATAAGATCGCCGTTGTGGCCTGGCGCGAATGGGTTCGCACCGTCGAGATCGAGCCGTCGCTCTACGCGGCCGACTTCGCAAACCTGGGTGCGCAGATCGACCAGTTGCTCGACGCCGGGGCGCGCGTCTTCCACTTCGACGTCGGCGACGGGCACTTCGTCCCGCCCGTGACCATCGGCCCGGTCGTGCTGCGCTCGATTGCGCCGCGGATTCACGAGCGCGGCGGCCGGATCGACTGCCACCTGATGGTCGACGACCCCGCTCACCACTTCGAGGAGATCGCCGCTTCGGGCGGCGACAGCGTCACGTTCCACGTCGAGGTCGCCGGCGACGTCGGCGCCCTGCTCGCCCGGGCGCGCGAGCACGGGCTCGGCGCGGGCGTCGCCTTCAACCCCGGTACCGAGGTCGGGGTCGCCGCGGAGGCGGCGAATCTCGGCGCCGACCTCTGCCTCTGTATGTCGATCGAGCCCGGTTATTCCGGCCAGGCGTTTCTGGAGAGCGCGTATGCACGCATCGAGCGCCTGCGGACGCTCGTCGACTGCTTCGTCCAGGTCGACGGCGGCGTCAAGCAGGAGAACGTCCGCCGGGTGCGCGACGCCGGCGCCGACCTCCTGGTCGTCGGCAGCGGCGTCTTCGCCGCCGAGGACGTCGGTCGCGCCTACCGCGACCTCGTCCAGGCCGTCGCGTGAGCCTGGAGCGGGCGCTCGAGCTCGCCGACGCGGCCCGCGGCAGGGCGTACCCGAAGCCCACCGTCGGCGCGGTGATCGTCGCGGATGGCGAGATCGTCGGTCAGGGAGCGACGGAAGCTGACGGACGCCACGGCGAGGTCGTGGCGCTCGAGGCCGCCGGCGAGCGCGCTCGCGGGGCCACGATCTACGTGACGATGGAGCCCTGTGCCCACCACGGCACGACGCCGCCGTGCGTCGACGCCCTGCTGTCGGCCGGGATCGCTCGCGTCGTTGCCGGCTCGCT
>JAWVCV010000163.1:0-8235 GCA_033858115.1 Gaiellaceae bacterium | reverse complement strand
GACGGGCAAGAGGAGTCGCTTCACAGAAGCGGAGACGCCGCTGGAGCCTGAGTCTTGTCCTCGGGCAGCGTCACGAGCGGGTAGAGCGCGCGGATCTCGTCCACGAATGCGGCGAGCCGGTCGGCGAGGTCGCCATCACGGATCTCGAGCACGTTCTCCGCGTTCAGCTCGCCGGAGTGCGAGAGATTGAAGCTGCCGATGAAGGAGATGTCGTCCGCGACCGTGACCTTCGCGTGCATGAAGTCGTGCACGGTGTCGGGCGCCCACTTCGTCGACGGCTTGCCTGTGAAGCGGGCGGCTTCGAGGAAGCGCCGCAGAGCCGGGATCTTCCAGCTCGAGTTGCCGTTCAGGTACCACTGGTAGAGGACGCCGTCCACCTGCGTGTCGTCCACGACGCCGGCAATGTCGACCTTCCCGTCCGAGCAGACCTCGGCAAGCGTCCCGAGGATCGGCCCCGAGCTGACGACAGGGGAGGCGATCCGGATCCGGCGCTTGGCCTGGCTCAGCCGCTTGGCGATTCGGTGCGCCAGCGCCTCGCCGTGCTCCGGCGTGAACCACGGCCGGACCTCGATCCCGTCGACGTCGACGGGACGCGGCTCGACGACGCCCGATCCGAGGACGTCGCCGGTCTCCCAGAGCTCCTCGAAGTTGAGCTCGTACGCGTGCGCGAGCTGCGGGGAGCGGATGATCACGTTTGCGTTCTCCTGGCGTGACCACGAGTCCTGCGTCCAGTTCATCGACCCCGTCCAGACCGTGTCGCGGTCGCGGACCGCGTACTTGTGGTGCATCAGGTCGGGAACGCCGGGGATCGCGCGCGTGCCGATCGGGAGCTGCTCGAGGAGCTCGGGCGCGGACTGCGGCGGCGGCGGCACGGGCACCGGCCCGGGGTGGTCGATGTTGTAGAGCAGCCGGACGTCGACGCCCCGCTCGTGCGCGCCGACCAGGGCGCCCTTGACGATCGCGGCAGCCTCGTCGTGCAGCCGGATGTCGTAGAGCGCGAGCTCGATGCTCCGCTCGGCGGCGTCGACGAACTCGGCCACCTCGCGCGCGACGTCGGCGGCGGTCTGGCCGCCGTCCCTGTACGTGCGGAGCTCGATCAAGCGTTGCTTGCGCGCAGCGAGGCCTTGTGGGCCCGCTTGGCGGCCTGGTACTCGGCGAGCGCCTCGGCCGAGTCGACGTCGCCGAGCATCGCGTGATCGGGGACGAGGGGCTCGGCCATCTCGTTCCCGAGCCGCCGCGCCAGCACGGACGCGAGCGCCTTCACCTTCATCTCTCCGAACCCCGGCAGAGCCTCGATTCGCCGCTTCAGGTCGGCCGTGTCGGAGGCGTCGCGCCAGACCCGACCGGCGTCGCCGCCGTACTGGTCGGCAACCACGGCGCACAGTTCCTGCACGCGCTTCGCCATGTTGCCCGGGAAGCGGTGGATCGCCGGCTTCTCGCGGAAGACCTCGACGAGCCGCTCCGGGTCGGTCCCTGCGATCTCCGCCGCATCGAGCCCGCCCAGCCGCTGCTTCAGCTTCAGAGGGCCGGCGAACGCTGTCGGGACAGTCACCTGCTGGTCGAGGACGAAGCCGACGAGGAGCGCGAGGGGATCCGAGCCCAGCAGGGTGTCTGCTTCGGCGTTCCCCGTGAAGTGCAGCGCCTCGGGCACGGTTCGATCCTAGCGGGGTGGGGTAGACGCAGGACATGCCTGACCCGGTCGAGAAGGTCGAGGAGCTCGCAGGCGAGGCGGAGCGCGGCCGCAGCGAGCGGACGCCCTGGATCGTGCTCGGCGGGGTGCACATCGTCGTGCTCGCACTCGTCGCCGTGGTGCTGGCGATCGTGTTCACCGTGTACCTCGTGGCCTAGGCCGCTCTAGGCAGCCCTTACAAACAGTCCTAGACTCGCTTCATGGTCAGGAAGACCGTCACGCTCGTCTTTTGCGACGTGGCCGATTCGACGTCGCTCGGAGAGCAGCTCGACCCCGAGGCGCTTCGCGACGTGTGGTCGCGTTACCACGAGACCGCCCGAGAGGCGCTCGAGCGTCACGGCGGCACGATCGAGAAGTTCGTCGGCGACGCGGTACTGGCCGTGTTCGGAATCCCGCTCGTGCACGAGGACGACGCCCTCCGTGCCGTCCGCGCCTCACTCGAGCTCCGGGACGCGCTTGCCGGTTTGAACGACGAGCTCGAGCGCGACTATGGCGTCCGCATCGGCGTGCGCACCGGCGTCAACACGGGCGAGGTGCTGGCGGGCGATCCCACCCAGGGTCACGCGTTCGCGACCGGCGATCCGGTTGTCGTTGCGCAGCGGCTCGAGGCGGCCGCAGCCGGCGGCGAGATCCTCGTCGCCAACGCGACGCTCCGGCTCGTCCGCGACGCGGTCGTCGTCGAAGAGGTGCCGCCGCTCGAGCTGAAGGGGAAGTCGCAGCCGGTCTCCGCGTGGCGGCTGCTCGACGTGGTTCCCGGGGTGGCAGGGGTCAGTCGGCCGATGGACTCCCCGCTCGTGGGTCGCGCGAAAGAGTTGACGCGCCTACGCGCCGAGTTCGACCAGGTTCTGGAGGACCGGTCGTGCCGCGTCGTCACGATCCTCGGCGAGGCCGGAGTGGGGAAGTCGCGCCTGGCCGCCGAGCTCGCCGCCTCGCTGGGCGACGAGGCGCTCGTGCTCGAAGGCCGCTGTCTGCCGTACGGGAAGGGGATCACGTACTGGCCGTTGCGCGAGATCGTGGACCAGCTCGACCTCGACGAGCTCCTCGCGGGCGAGGCGGACGCCGAGATGGTGCACGGACGGATTCTGGAGGCGGTCGGCCGCGCCGAGCCGCACTCGCGCAGCGACGAGCTCTACTGGGCCGTCCGCCGCTTGCTCGAGACCCTCGCTCGCGAGCGCCCGCTCGTGCTCGTCCTCGACGACGTCCAGTGGGCGGAGCCGGTCTTGCTCGACCTCGTCGAGTATCTCGCCGGCTGGAGCCGTGACACGGCGGTGCTCCTGTGCTGCCTTGCCCGGACGGAGTTTGCCGAGATGCGGCCGGCGTGGCCCACGCTGCCACTGAGCCCCCTCTCCGGAGCGGAGACGGCCGAGCTCCTCGACACGCTCACGAGTGCGCTCGATCAGAAGACGGTGCACGAGCTCACCCGAGCCACGGGGGGCAACCCGCTCTTCCTCGGAGAGATGGTTCGCATGCTCGAGGAGGACCGCAGCCGGTCCGAGAGCCGCGACACACTGCGTGTTCCCGAGACGATCAGCGCTGTGCTCGCCGCGCGCCTCGATCTCCTCACGGCGGGGGAGCGCGACACGCTCCAGTGCGCCTCTGTCATCGGTCAGGCCTTCTTCTGGGGAGCTGTCGCGGAGCTGACCCAGCCCGATCGCGTCGCGGCTGTCGCGGGCGATCTGCAGGCGCTCGTCCGCAAAGGGCTCGTGCGCCCGGATGCACAGACGCTCGCGGGCGAGGACGGCTTCCGCTTCGCCCACATCCTCGTCCGCGACGCGGCCTACGAGTCGATGCCGAAGCGGCGCCGCGGCGAGCTCCACGAGCGCTTCGCCGACTGGATCGAAGCCAGGCGGGGCGAGGGAGGACTGGACGAGATCATCGGCCATCATCTCGAGCAAGCGTGGGGCTACCGGCTCGACCTGAGCGGCGGCGGCGCCGAGGAGGTGGCGCTCGCGGGAAGAGCGGCCGACCGGCTCAGCCGCGCGGGCAGGCACGCGCTCGGCCGCGGCGACCTCCATGCCGCCGGGAACCTGCTCGGGCGGGCGGCTGCGCTGCTGGACGAGGCTGATCCACGCCGATTCGAGTTGGTGCCGGAGCTCGGGCTCGTGCTCACCGAGACAGGCGACCTCGCGGCCGCCGAGGAGCTCCTCACCCGCCTGCTCGACCGTCCGGATGGAGATGTGCAGGTTCCGGTCAGGCTCGCCGCCCAGATCGAGCGCGCGGCGCTCAGGCTGAGAAGCGACCCGCGTGGCGGCTGGGAACAGGACCTGCAGCGGGTCGAGGATGCGCTGCCGGCTCTCGAGGCCGCTGTCGACCCCGGCCGGCTCTCCCACTGGGCGCTCGCACGCGGCTGGTTCCTCGTCGGCCTCGTGCGCGGTCTGTGGGCCGGGCAGCTGGCGCGCGGCGAGGAAGCGCTCGAACGGGCGCGGACGCACGCGCGCGCCGCGGGCGACCGCAGGCAGGAGGCGGAGATCGTCGGGCGGCTCGGCTTCGCCGCGTGGTCCGGCCCGCTCCCCGTCCCTGAGGCGATCGAGCGCTGCGCTTCCCTCCTGGAGGCTGCCGGCGAGGACCGGCTCGAAGGGGCCAGCTGCCGGCGCTGGATCGGCTCACTCGTCGCGCGGCAGGGCCAGTTCGACGAGGGGCGGCGGCTGGTGGACGAAGCCGCCGCGAGCTACGAAGAGCTCGGCTCCCGCCTCGAAGCTGCCTCGGCGCGGGCGTTCGGCCATGCCGACATCGAGTTCCTGGCAGGCGACCTGCCCGCGGCCGAGCGCGCTCTTCGCCGCGGGTACGACGAGCTGGGCGACCTGGGCGAGCTCGGCCATCGGGCCACGGTCGCGGCGCTCCTCTCTCGCACGCTGGAGGCGCAGGGCCGTCTTGACGACGCCGAGCACTTCGCCCGCCTCGTCGAGGCCACGGCGTCGGACCACGACATCTGGTCGCAGGTGCTCGTTCGGCTCACGCGAGCCAAGGTGCTGGCCGCCAGAGGTCGCCAGGCAGAGGCCGAGAAGGTCGCCCGCGAGGCACTCGAGGTGGTCGAGCGCACGGACTTCCTCGAGCTGCACGGCGACGTGCTCGGCGATCTCGGCGACGTGCTCTGGCGCCGCGGCCGGAAGGACGAGGCGCGGGAGTGCATTGAGCAGGCGCTCGGCCTCTACGAGCAGAAGGGCAACACAGTCGCGGCTGAGCGCACGCGTCTGTTGCTCGGCGTTCCGGCTACGCGAGCGTGATCCCGAGCCGGCGCGCAGCATCCCGGTCGATCGGGGGGCGGGGCAGCGCGGGCACGTACAGCGTGGGGCCGGGCGCGGCGGCCAGAGCGACGACGTCCTCGAGTGGGACGCGCTCCACCGAGGGTCCGACGATCGGATAGAGCGATGCGGTGTAGAAGACGACCTCGTGCCGCGGCGGGTAGGCCTCGAGCAGGAACTCCGCCAGCTCTCGGAGACCACCCGGCTCCGGCTCCAGGTCCCAGTCGAGCTTGCCGATCCCGTCCACTTGCCAGACGACGAGCGCAGCGGCCGGCTCGAGCCGGTACCGGCGGAGGAGGAGGTCCGTCGCCTCGTAGCTCTGCCAGCCCTGTTCGCCGGGGTCGACGCCCAGATCGGCGACGAGGCAGTCCTCGGCGGAGATCGCCGGCAGCATTCGCGCGGGAAAGCCTTCGGTGCGCGCCCGCTCGATCGCGTCGTGCGACGGGGTGACGAACACGCCCGGGTGACCGTAGAACGCAGCGCAGACCCGCGAGCCGCGGCGGACCGCGGCGAGGATCTCCTCGGTCATCTCCGCGTAGATCACGTCCCGGGTCACGCCGCTCCGGTAGAGCTCATTGAGCGAGCGGGCGTTTCGGTTCAGCGTCTGCAGCCACGTCGCCGTGACGGGGTCGGCGGCGACGTACAGGAGTTCGTCGGCGCGTTCGAGCTCGTCACGCGCCTCCGGTGTGACTTGCCGGATCAGCTGGATCCCGGTGCCGACGATCGCGAGCGAGCCCCGCGGGGCGATCGCTATTCCCCTGGATCCTTCGGCGGCGGGGGAGGCGGAGGAGGCGGCGGCGGCGGCTCGGGCTTCGGCGGCTCCTCGGTCGGCGCCTTGAGGATCCAGGGCAGCTTCCCGATCTTGATCCAGGCGAAGGCGCGAACATTGGCCTGGGCCGGATGCTCCGCCTGGACGTGCGCGTGCAGCTCCGCCACGGTCGCCTCGCCGCTCAGCGCCGGATGACCTGCCAGCCCGTGCTCCGCGAGCAGGCCGGCCCGCTGCTCCCTGTCGCGATAGCGCTCGAGCAGGCTGGGCGACTCGCTGAGCGCGATCAGAAACGAGCTGAGCGGCGTCACGGACAGCGACGACATGTGCGCAACGCTACAAGACTTCCGGGCGCCGGTCAACGGTGCTCCGGCGGCTACCCTGAAGGTCATGGATCCACTCGCGCCTTTCTCAGCGAAGACGCGGGGCTGGTTCGAGCGCGCGTTCGAGGGGCCGACCCCTGCGCAGGCGGCCGGGTGGCCTGCCATCGCCACCGGTGGCCACGTCCTGATTCAAGCGCCGACCGGCTCCGGCAAGACGCTCGCCGCGTTCCTCTACGGCATCGATCAGCTCGATCGGGCGCCGGGAACGGGGCTCCGCCTGCTCTACGTCTCCCCGCTCAAGGCGCTCAACTACGACGTCGAGCGGAACCTGCGCGGCCCGCTCGCGGGGATCCGGTCCGACCTGCGCGTCGGCGTCCGCACCGGCGACACGTCCCAGAAGGAGCGCCGGGAGCTCTTGAAGGAGCCGCCGGACATCCTGATCACGACGCCCGAGTCGCTCTTCCTGATGCTGACCTCCCAGGCTCGCGAGACCCTTCGCACGATCGAGACCGTGATCATCGACGAGGTGCACGCCGTCGCCGGGACCAAGCGCGGAGTCCACATGGCGGTCTCGCTGGAGCGCCTCGACGCGCTGCTCGAGCGGCCTGCGCAGCGGATCGGCCTCTCGGCGACGCAGCGGCCGCTGGAGGAGATCGGCCGCTTCGTCTCCGGCGATCGGCCGATCCAACTCGTCGATGCGGGCAGCCGCAAGGCGCTCGACCTCGAGGTCGTCGTGCCCGTCGAGGACCTGCGCGAGCTCGGGACCAGCAGCGAGCTTTCGCAGCCGGTGCCGCTCGACGACGTCGTGATGGCCTCCGGCTACGAGTCGACCGCCAAGTCGATCTGGCCCTCGATCTACCCGGCGATCCTCGAGCTCGTCCGGGAGCACCGCTCGACGATCGTCTTCGTCAACAGTCGCCGCCTCGCGGAGCGACTGGCGATCCGGCTCAACGAGCTCGCCGAGCAGGAGGTCGCGCGCGCCCATCACGGGTCGCTCGCGCGCGAGCAGCGGCTGATCATCGAGGAGGACCTGAAGGCGGGGCGGATCCCGTGCCTCGTCGCCACCTCCAGCCTGGAGCTCGGCATCGACATGGGCGCGGTCGATCTCGTGATCCAGGTCGAGAGCCCGAAGTCGGTCGCGCGTGGCCTCCAGCGGGTCGGCCGGGCCGGCCACGACCTGGGCTCGACCTCGAAGGGCCGCATCTTCCCGAAGTTCCGCGCCGACCTGCTCGAGTCGGCCGTCGTCGCCCGCGCGATGCGGGAGGGTGAGATCGAGGAGACGAAGATCCCCCGCAACCCGCTCGACGTGCTCGCGCAGCAGATCGTCGCCATCGTTGCCGACGACGAGATCGACGTGACCGCGCTGCACCGGCTCGTTCGGGGCGCCTACCCGTTCGCCGATCTCTCCCGCCAGCAGCTCGAGAACGTGCTCGACATGCTCGCCGGCCGCTACCCCTCGGACGAGTTCGCCGAGCTGCGGCCGCGGATCGTCTGGGACCGCAGCGCCGGTGTCATCCGGGGTCGCACCGGCGCGCGCCGGCTCGCGGTCACGAACGCGGGCACGATCCCCGACCGCGGTCTCTTCGGCGTTTACCTCGTCGAGGGCGGCGGCCGCGTCGGCGAGCTCGACGAGGAGATGGTCTACGAGGCGCGGCAGGGGCAGACGTTCATGCTCGGCGCCTCCACCTGGCGCATCGAGGAGATCACCCGCGATCGCGTGCTCGTCTCGCCCGCGCCCGGCGTTCCGGGCGCCGTGCCGTTCTGGAAGGGCGAAGGCGTCGGCCGGCCGTTCGAGCTGGGCGAGAAGATCGGCAAGGCCTCACGGGAGCTCGTCGCCCGCTCGGATGAGAGTGCGCTGACGGAGCTCCGCGACGAGTACCACCTCGACCCGAAGGCGGCGCAGAACCTCCTCACGTTCCTGCGCGAGCAGGCTGCCGCAACGGGCGTCGTCCCCTCCGACCGCTCGATCGTCGTCGAGCGCTTCCGTGACGAGATCGGCGACTGGCGCGTGTGCATCCTCACGCCCTTCGGCGGCCGCGTGCACGCGCCGTGGGGGATGGCGCTGACGGCGCGGCTGCGCGACTCGCTCGGGCTCGAGGCGCAATCGATCTGGTCGGACGACGGGATCGCGCTGCACCTGCCCGAGGCGGACGCCCCGCCCAACTTGGCCGACCTGCTGATCGGGCCGGACGAGATCGAGGAGCTCGTCGTCGC
>JAWVCV010000162.1:0-4027 GCA_033858115.1 Gaiellaceae bacterium | reverse complement strand
CGATGCATGCAGGACCCGCTGGAGGACCGCCCTCACGACGATCGCGATTCGGGCTCGTCCTCCAGCTCCATGATCCGCTCGGCGTAGTGCTCGCTCTGCGGCGAGAGGGAGCTCGCGAGCTTGTAGTGACCGTTCGCCTCCGCGTCGCGCCCCTGCTTCTCGAGCGCCCGGCCGAGCGCGTAGTGGGCGTAGTCGTCGGTCGGCGAGAGCTCCAGGACTGCGCGGAACTCGGCCTCCGCCTCCTGCCAGCGCTGGATGCGAAAGTACGCGATCCCGAGCGCCTCGCGGATCGACGCCTTGTCGGGCTCGAGCTTCTTGGCCTTCTCGAGCGCAACCGTGGCCTGCGCAGCCATGCCCTCCTTCAGGTGGGCTCGGCCCTGCTGATAGAGGTCGTAGGCGTCCGTCATAGCTGGCTCAGGTAGGGAAAGTTCTCCTCGAGGACGTCGAGCGGGTGGGTCAGGTCACGCGTCGCCCCGATCCCGATCCCCGCAATTCGCTCTCCCGCGTCGATCGCTGCTTGAAACGCGGTTGCCAGCTCGAATGGCTGCGCTCCGGGGAGCGCCGCCACGATCGGCGCGACGGCAGGCCCGACAGCCCACAGCGGCACGCCGAGAACGCCTTCGCCCAGGACGCGCTGGACGAGACCGTCGTGGACCTCGACGGTTCCCGGCCGCGACTCGAACGCGAGGGCTCCGGCTGCGCCCGAGCGGGCGAACGAGTCGGCGAAGCGTCCGATGTCGCCGCGCGTGAAGACCTTGTCCGCCCCGACCACCAGGTACGGCGCCGTCGCGGCGGCCGCAGCGACGGCGTGCGCCGAGCCGTCCGGCGACCCCTGCCGCGCGTACCGAACTGCGACGCCGAAACCGCTGCCGTCGCCGACGAGGCGCTCGATCTGCTCGCCGAAGTGTCCCGTCACGATCGTCACCTCGTGACATCCCGCGTCGACCAGCTCGCGCAGGACGTGGGCCAGCACGGGCTTGCCGTCGACCGGAAGCACCGGTTTCGCATAGCGCTCGGTCAGCGGCCGAAGCCGGGTCCCGAGCCCGGCGGCGATCACGACGGCCGGTAGCGTCACGCGCGCAGCGACCGGAGCGCGACGAGGCCGCGTAGCCGCGCGGGGCGTCCGAGGCCCCGGCGGATAGCTCGGAGCAGCACGCGAAGCTCGTGCCTGGCTCGGGTCGCCGCGTCGGCGGCGCCCGCAGCCGGGCCGAAGCGCGCTTCCGAGAGCGCTGCCGCGAACCTCCGCCCATCGGCTCCCAGCTCGGCCCGCACGAGCTCGTGCAGCTCCTGCGGCGTCGCGCTCGGGCCAGCGACGAGGCCCTGGTCGGCGAGGAAGTCGACGAGCTCCCGCCGTGCCGCTCCCGCCAGCCGGCGCGGATCGCGCGTCAGGTAGCGAAGCCGGCTTCGCACGAGCTTCACCGCGCCGATTCCGGCACCGCCGACGAGGACGACCAGCAGCAAGAGCCAGAAGGCCCCGAGCCCGCCGCCGCCCCCACCTCCGCCGGCCGCACGGTCGGCCAGCCGCTCCCGCTGCTCGAGCAGGCGCAGCTGATCGGCGCCGGTTCCTCTCGCCTGGTCGCCCGAGGCGCCGCCGAACGCCTCGGCGGCGTCACCGGCGTTGAACCCGGTCGACGACGCGCTGTAGGTCGCTGCCAGGCTGCCCCGTCCCGGCGTCGGGTCGAAGGCCAGCCAGCCGTACTCCGGGAACCACACCTCGACCCAGGCGTGCGCGTTGTGATCGGTGACGGTCCAGCCGCCGTCCTCGCGCTTGCCGCTCGTGAAGCCGGCTGCAACCCGCGCGGGGATCCCGAGAAAGCGCAGCATCAGCGCCATGGCACCTGCGAAGTGCTGGCAGTAGCCGCGCTTGCCCTCGGCGACGAAGTGCGCAAGCGGCGGCAGACCACCGGCCGGCGGCGGCGTCTCGTCGTAGGCAAAGCCACCGGTCGACCGCAGCCACGTCTCGATCGCGACCACGGCGCCGTAGGGGGTTCGCGCACCGGCCCGCAGCTGCCGCGCTTCGTTCCACATCTGCTCGTAGGGCCAGAGCGCGACGTAGCGCTCGTCCGCGAAGAGGGCATCGACGCGCTCGTCGCGGCCCGGCGAGCCGAACGCCTCGACCCGCGTGCGGCCGATCTGCAGGAAGCGGCCGAGCGCCGGCGGGTACTCGGGTCCGACCCGGGCGAGCGCGGCGGGCGCGGGCCTCGGCGCATAGCTCCAGACCGTGTAGCGCTGGCCGAGCTGCAGGCCGCGGTAGACCCGCACGATGCCGCCGGAGAGCCGGAAGACCCTGCCGAGCTGCGGGCCGTCGAGCGCGACGGCCTGAGCCGCTCCGACCACGTGCGGGTCGCGGAGCGCCACCACCTCGACGTCCTGCTTGACCCAGGTCTGCCGGTTCAGCGACCTCGCCGGCAGCAGCGGATCGCTTGGCAGCCGTCCGGCCGGGGGGCCGGTCGAGAGCGGCGTCGGGTTCTCGAACCAGCGGTCGGAGTCGAACTGGTCGAGCGTTGTCGCGCGCCAGTAGAACCCGCGCGCCGGCCCGAAGACCCGCAGGACGGTCGTCTCCTTCTTCGCGAACCGGAGCCCGCGATAGTTTGCGTCCCAGACGTAGCTGACGGAGACCGGCCGACTGGTTCCGCCGTTCGGGTCCCAGCGCTCCCAGCCGAGCAAGCCATCCTTTGCGAGGGCGGCGGAGGTCGACGCCCCGGCTGCGGCGAGGACGAGGGCGGCCCCGGCGACGAGCGCCGGTAGCGGCCGCGTCGTGCGTAGCGCCGCCAGCACGAAGAGCGCGGCGGCGAGGATCAATGCCCCGTAGACGATGCTCCGCGACGGGTAGAGCGTGGCGGGCCAGCCCGCACCGGCGATCACCGCGAAGACGGCCGGCAGCGGCCGCCGTGCGGCGACTGCATGAGCGAGGACGAGGCAGAAGCCGAAGACCGCGAGCACGAGCACGCCGTGCATGTGCGGCTGCTCCAGGGTCGAGAACGGGACCTGCACGTCGTAGTAGTCGAGGACGCCGTCGCCGAAGCGATGCAGGACCGGGCCGAAGAAGCCCCGCCTGTCGTCCGTGGCAGGCGTATCGAGCGCCACCCAGGCGGCGGTGAGCGCAGCCGGTAGCGAGAGCGCCAGTCGGGGCCCAAGGCGCGGCGCGAGCGCGGGCGCCAGCGCGAGCAGGACGACCCAGAGCGCGTCGGCGCCCGAAGGCGTCTGCTCCAGGCGCAGCCACGCAAGCGCGACGAGCGCCGCCGGCAAGGCGAAGACGGTGGCGGTTCTAACCATGCCCGCTCCTGACGGACGGAGCAGCGCCGAGGACCGCGGCGAGCGAATCGCCCTTCCGGACGACGGCGACCGCGACTCCTGCCGCCTGGAGCCGCAGCAGCTCCGGCTCGACTGCGGTCGGGCGTCCGGCGAAGCTCGGGGCGTCGATCCAGACGAGGCTGACGCCTTGCGCCGCCAGCGCCCGCTGGACGAGCTTCGTCGCCAGCGGTCCGGAGACGCGGGCGGTGACGATCACCGTCTCCAGCGCACGTGAGGCCGGGCCGCTCTCGCGCGCCAGCAGCTCGACCACAGGCCGCGTTCCGTCCGGCTCCGCCTCGGCGAGGAGCGCAAGCGCGGCAAGCCAGTCGCCGTCGAGCGACGTGACGCGGACGGTCGGCCGCCGCGACGAGTTGACTGCGAGCACGGCTCGCCGCCCGTGGGCCGCGTGCGCTCGCAAGATCGAACCAGCTACCCGCACCTGGACGTCGAAGCTCTCTCCCGTGACGGCACCGGCGTCGGCGTCGAGCAGGACGGCGATCTCGTCCCGCGGCGCGTCTTCGAGCTCCTTGACCATCAGCTGCCCGCGCCGGGCGGTGGTCGGCCAGTGCACCTTGCGCAACGACTCGCCCTGCTCGTACGCGCGCACGGAGTGGAGGTCGAAGCCGGTCGGACGGCGGAGGAGCAGCCGGCGCCCGTCCTGCGCGTACGCGCCGCTCTCGGAGAAGAGCCGGTCGAGCGTGACCAGCCGCGGATAGACGAGCAGCGCTCCACC
>JAWVCV010000161.1:0-4782 GCA_033858115.1 Gaiellaceae bacterium | reverse complement strand
AGCTTGTCGAGTACGCGCACGTCGTCGCCCGCGGCACGCAGGCGCTTCGCGAAGTGCGAGCCGATGAACCCGGCCCCGCCTGTGACGAGCACGCGCATCGCGAAAAGGCTACGTGACGGCGAGCAGGCTCGCCCCGAGCAAGCCGGCCAGGCCTTCTCCGCCCTGATGCATGACGACGTTGTGGTTCCAGCGGAAGACGGGCCGCGCCAGCGGTGCGACGACGTTCATCCACGATCGCGTCGTGTGGACGTCCCACTCGTAGGTGACCGCGGTCTCGCGGCCGCCGAAGAAGCGCCAGCGGCCGGTGCCCGCCAGCTCGCCGTCGGCACGCGCCTCGATCAGGTGCGGGAGCTCGATCCTCGTGATCCGGGTCTCGAAGCGGACCGGGTAGGGGATGACACTGCGCCACTCGTGCCGGTAGAGCGAGCCGACCCCGTTGCCATCTCCGTCCTCGAGCTTCTCCACGCGGCGCACGCCATGCCACCAGTCCGGCCAGCGCTCGATCTCGTAGATCGCATCCCAGACGTCTCCGCGGGGGGCATCCAGGATCCAGGTGGTCAGGAACGAGTACGCCGCCATTGCAGAGCTATTCGCGTCTCTCGGCCTCGCGGATCGCGGTCAGGGCCTCACGCAGGCCCTCACGCCAGTCCGGCAGGGTCGGCGCGCCCTTCTCGCTGCGGAGGACGGAATAGGCGGGGCGCACGGCCGGCCGTGCCAGCTCCGCCGCGGTGATCCGCCGGACCCGGGTGGCCAGCCCCGCCTCCTCGAAGATCGCCTCCGCGAACTCGGCCCAGGTGCAATCGCCCGCCGCTGCAACGTGGTAGATCCCGTGCGGGAGCTGGAGGACCTGGCGGGTCGCCGCCGCGAGATGGCCGACGTAGGTGGGCGCGCCGCGCTGGTCGTCGACGACGGCCACCTCTTCCCGCTCGGCGCCGAGCCGCAGCATCGTCCGGACGAAGTTGTGGCCTGTCGGGCCGAACAGCCAGGAGCTCCGCACGATCCACGCGTGCTCGCCTGCAGCCGCCTCGCCGTGGAGCTTCGAGCGGCCGTAGGCGGACTGCGGGTTGGGAGCGTCCGACTCGACGTACGGCTCCCCCTTGCGCCCGTCGAAGACGTAGTCGCTCGAGTAGTAGACGAGCGGGGCGCCGAGCGAGGCGACGTTGGCCGTGCCGCCGACGTTGACGGCGGCTGCCTCCTGCGGGTCGGCCTCCGCACCGTCCACGTCCGTCCAGGCGCCCGCGTGCAAGACCAGATCGGGTGCTTCCAGCCCGGGCGGAGGCGGCAGCGACACGTCCCACTTGGCGTGCGTCATCGCAATCGGGCGCTCGGCGGCGAACTCCGCCGTCAGCGCGCGCCCGAGCTGGCCCCCTGCCCCGGTTATCAGCACGCTGCGAGATCGCGCGGCGAGAGGATCGGCGACTCCGTGCTCCACAGGTGCTTCACCCGCTCGTCGGCCCAGCACAGGCCGTGCTCGTCGGGCGCCCCCGGGTCGTACTCCTCCGTGACGTGGTAGCAGAACAGCAGATCCGTGAGCGCCTCGAAGCCGTGCGCGTGGCGGCCGGGAATGTAGAGCGCGACCGGGTTCTGGTCCCCGATGTCCTCGCTGAAACTCTCGCCCGTCTCGCGATCGAGGACGACGACGCGTGCCTTCCCCTGGATGCACACGAAGAGATCGTCCTGGCCACGTTCGTGGTAGTGGAGACCGCGGATCACGCCACGCCGCGAGAAGGAGATGTTCGTCTGGCGGGTCGGCTTCGGCAGCAGGCTCTCGCGCCGGAGCTCGACGAACCAACCGCGCTCGTCCTCGAAGCGGCGGAGCGGAATCCGCAGGAGCCCGTCGATCACGATGTCGCCTTGTTGACCCCGGTCCGGGCGATCAGCGCGCCGATCTCCGGCAGCGACTCCTGCGTCCCCGCGTCCTCCCACCACCCTGTGACGCGATGGTGGGAGAGCGTGCCGCGCTCTGCGTAGTGACGGTTGACGTCCGTGATCTCGAGCTCGCCGCGCGAGGACGGCTTCAGGCCCCGGATCACGTCGAAGACGTTCGGCGAGTAGCAGTACAGCCCGACGACGGCGTCGCTCGAGGGTGGGGCCTCGTAGCGCATGTCCACGACGCCGGCCTTCTCGATCACGTCGCTCACGCGACCGTCGTCGCTGTAGACGACGACGCCGAAACGCTCGGGGTCCGGCACCTCCTTGACGAACACCGCAGCCTCGTCGTGGTTCTCCACGAACGCACGGACCGCCTCGACCTCGGCGTACTCGAAGATGTTGTCGCCGAGGCAAACGACGAGCTTGTCGTTGCCGGCGAAGCTCTCCGCCATCGCGACCACCTGGGCGATGCCGCCCGACTCCACCTGCACCTTGTAGGTGAGATCGAGGTCGAAGAGCGGCTCCGAGGTGCCCCGCTCGCCCATGCGGCCGTCGCCGAGCAGGTCGATCAGCTGGCCCGCGTGCCCCTGCCCGGTGACGATCATCACCTCGCGCACGCCGAGGAGCTGGAGCAGCTGGAGGGGGTAGTAGATCATCGGCCAGCCGCCGACCGGCAGCAGGTGCTTGTTGACCACGCGCGTGAGCTCGCCGAGCCGCGTTGCCTCGCCGCCCGCCGCGATGAGTCCCTTGACCTTCATGCCGCGGGTGATGCTACTTCGACGGTGGCGAGCGGCGTGCGCCCGAGGATCCAGAACGAGCTCTCGACCGCAGGGCCGATGCCGAGGGCAAAGACCACCGTGCCCAGGCCGAATGTGCCGCCGAGGGCGAAGCCGAGTGCAAGCGCGGCGAGCTCGAGCGCGGTGCGCGCAACGCCGATCCGAACCCCGAATCGCGCCGACAGCACGAGCATCAGCGAGTCGCGCGGGCCGGCGCCCATCGCCGCGGAGATGTAGAAGGCGGAGCCCAGGCCGAAGCAGACCATCGCCAGCGCGAGCAAGCAAATCCGAACGCCGAGGCTCTCGTCCGAGAGTGACGCGACCGGGTCGAGCGCGGTCAACCCGATCAGGAAGCTGCCGATCAGCAGGGCGTTCAGGAACGTCCCGAGCCCGATGCGCGCCCGCAGCAGCCAGGCGAGCGCGAGGATCACCACCGAGACGACCACGTTGGCGGCTCCGAACGAGATTCCGAGCTGCTCCGCGAGCCCCTGATGGAGCACGTCCCAGGGCGGCAGGCCGAGCTCGGACTCGAGAAAGCAGGCGATCCCGCAGGCACAGAGGAAGAGACCGGAGACCAGCCAGGCGAGCCGCAGAGCGACCCCGCCGTACAGGACGGGTGGAGAGTGCATGGTTCAAGAACCTAGCCGGGGGCGCATAACCGGGGTATGACGGAGCGCGAGGTACAGCACGATCCGCAGGTGCTCGAGGGCGAGGACGAGCTGCCGCGCCAGCCGGCGCCGCCGCTCGACCCCTATACGCCCGAGCCCGGCCCCGGTCGCGGCGAGCAGCGCGCGTTCCGGGTGATGCGCCTCGCGTGGGTCGTGGTCGCGATCGTCATCGCGATCGTCGTCTACGCCGCTCTCCGGTAGCTCAGCGGGCGAGCAGCGAGGCGCTGTACGTGCTGTCCTCGGGCGAGAAGATCCGCACCCAGGTGCCCTTTCGCGCAGCTACGGCCGTGCTGAAGAAGCCGCGCGCGCTCGTCCTGCGAACTCCGCCGCTGAAGCGCCAGCCGCCGCCGGCACGCACCTGCACGCGGTAGCGCTGGACGCCCGAGCGCGGCCTGACCTGGCCCCAGAGCACGAGCTTGCTGCCACTACGGCCTGCTTGCGCGATCGGAAGCGGGAACGCGGACGCAGCCAGCTTGGCTCGATCGGCCGGGCTATAGAGGCCGCTCTGGAAGCGGCCTGCGTGCGGCTCGTCCTTGACGAGATAGTGGATCAGGATCTCCACGCGCGGAGCGCGCAGGACTCGCAGGGCGGACTGGCCGATCAAGTCGGCCTGCCGCTGCTGGCTGACGCCGTAGGCGCCGGTCTGGTACCCGTACTCGGTCAACCAGATGCGCTTGGGGCCGAAGGCGCGACCCGCCTCGGCAAGCAGCCTCTCCAGGCTCGCCATGGTGATCGTCGTGCAGTGGCCACACCCGCCGGCGAACGGCGTCTCGCGGTTGCTGGACGGATACGGATGATGGGCGTAGGCGTCGAGTCGGGCGCCTGCGCTCCTCATGCCGCGGATCCAGGCCACGGGGGAGACTCCACCTGTGGATCCCCGCGGCGCCGTGACCCCGCCCGCGACGCGCGCCCGCCGGTTGGCGGCATGGATCGCCGTATAGGCCGGGTTGAGGATCTGGCGGACATAGACCGAGGGTATCGTGGGCCTGAGCCAGCGCGCCTGATTCGGCTCGTTCCAGACGAGCCATTTGGTCACCCAGCCGTAGCGGCTCGCCGCCGCGCCGGCGAAGGCACGGACCGACGCGGCGTCCGGCGCGAAGTTCGGCGTCCTACCGCCGTTCGCCCAGCGCGGCGAGCCGACGAAGCCGACGACGGCTTCGATCCCGCGTGCGCGCAGCCCTTCGAGCACGAGATCGCTCTCCCGCCAGTCGGGCGCACCGCGCTCGGCCTCGATCCGGTCCCAGTGCAAGGTGAAGCGCACGAGGTCGACTCCGAGCCCCTCCAACCGGTCGAGGCGGTCGTCCAGCGTGCCGGATCCATGAACGAGCCACGCGTCGTCCTGGATCCCATAGCGAACGTCGCCCGCGGCGCCCGCCACTGGAGCAAGCACGGCGAGGAGGCCGCACGAGACCAGAGCTGCCGAGAGCAGGCGCATGGACGGCCGGTTCCCGCACCCTGCCTTTTCG
>JAWVCV010000160.1:0-3361 GCA_033858115.1 Gaiellaceae bacterium | reverse complement strand
GGATGACGTGGCGGTGATAGACCACGACGCGATCGATCGCGTGTCCGGCGAGGACCTCGTCGCGTGCGGGGTGCGCTGCGTGCTGAACGTGGCCGCGTCGGCGTCGCCGCGCTACGGCAACCAGGGGCCCGTGATCATGACCGAGGCCGGCATCCACCTCGTGGACATGCCCGGCGCGCCGCTCTTCGATCTCCTGAAGGACGGCGAGCAGGTGATCGTTCGCGAAGGGCGCCTGTACCGCGGCGCCCGTCGCGGCGACGCCGAGGGGGACGGCGACGAGCTCGTCTGGGAGGGCGAGGTTCAGGACCGCGAGACCGTGACCCGCGCGTACGAGGCCGGGCGGCGCGGGATCGGCGAGGCGCTCGAGGCGTTCGCGGCGAACACGATGACCCACATCCGCGAGGAGCGCGAGCTCGTGTCCGGCAACCTCGAGCTGCCGGACTTCCAGACGAAGTTCCGCGACCGGCCGGCGCTCGTGGTGGTTCGCGGCGTCGACCACAAGAAGGACCTGCGCACGCTGCGCTCCTACGTCCGCGACCGCAAGCCCGTCCTGATCGGTGTTGACGGGGGAGCCGACGCGATTCTCGAGGAGGGCTTCGCGCCGGACATGATCGTCGGCGACATGGACTCCGCGACGGATCGCGTCTTGGAGTCGGGCGCCGAGCTGGTGGTGCACGCCTACCCGGACGGGCGGGCACCCGGCCGCGACCGGCTCGACACCATGGGCCTCCCGTACCGCGTCGTCCCGGCGCCCGCCACGAGCGAGGACGTGGCCATGCTGATCGCGGCCGAGAAGGGCGCGGAGCTGATCGTGACCGTCGGCTCCCACTTCAACCTGGTCGAGTTCCTCGACAAGAACAGGCAGGGTATGTCGTCCACTTTCCTCACGCGGCTGCGCGTGGGCGAGATCCTGGTCGACGCGAAGGGCGTGAGCCGCCTCTACCGGCCCTCGGCGGGTCGCGGGCCGATCGTCTTCGTCACGCTCGCGGCCCTCGCGACGCTCGTGGTCGTGGTGGCCACCTCGCCCAGCCTCGGCCCGCTGCTCGACCTGGTCTGGCTCAAGCTCCAGATCCTGCTCGGACTGAAGTAGCGTGCTCGACTTCCGCTACCACGCCCTGTCCCTCGTGGCGGTGTTCCTCGCCCTGGGGATCGGGATCGTCCTCGGCGCGACCCTGGGCGACTCCGTCGTCTCGCAGGCGAACAAGGACGTGCGGTCGTCGCTGCGGGGCGACCTGCTCGACGCGCTCGCCCGTGCACGCAAGGCGACCGACCAGCTCGCCGAGCGCGACCGCTTCGACACGGCGGCGTTCCCCTACATCGCCGGCGGCCGGCTGCGCGGCCGGCAGGTGGCGATCGTGTCCTCCGGCCCGCTTCCGCAGGATGTCGAGAACTCGGCACGTGGCGCGGTCAAGGACGCGGGAGGCACCGTCGACTCGCTCTCGCAGTTCGACGCGCGACCCGATCTCGTCGCGCTCGGCAAGACGATCGGCGGCCGTTTTCGCGCGCTCGGCAGCGACCCCAACCAGGTCCGAGCGATCGGCCGGCGCCTCGGCCGCGCAGTGGCGAGCTCCGGGCGCGCGATGCCGAAGCTCAAGAGCGCCTACCCGGACTCCTTCAAGGGCGACTACCGCCGGGCCGACGCCGTCGTCTTCTACCGCACGAACGACGACCGCGACAACCAGTCGAAGACGTTCGAGTCCGCCCTCGTCGAGGGGCTTCGGTCCGCGGGTGGCCCGGTGGTGGGGGTCGAGCGGACGGAGACCGACCCGTCGCAGATCCCGTACTACGTGAACGCCGGCCTCTCGACCGTCGACGACATCGAGATACCGCCGGGGCGGATGGCGCTGGTGCTCACCTTGGCAGGCCGCCGCGGCGACTACGGCTTCAAGAAGACAGCCGAGGCGCCCCTCCCGCCGGGCCCGAAGGCGCCCTGACGAGGTCCCGATACATCCGGCCTGAGAGGTAGGTTCAATCGGTGCAGTCGCTCCCGCTCATCGTCTCGGCGGTCGTGTCCGTGATCGCCGTCCCGCCGCTCGTCAGGGCGCTGCGCGACCACGGCTTCGTGGCGAAGAACTACCGGCGCGCGACTCTCCCTTTCCCGACCGGCCTGGCGATTCCCGTGGCCGCGATGCTGGCCCTCATCCCACTCGCGCTCGTCCAGGAACTCGGCAACGTCGACGTGTTCCGTGCCGGCGCCTACCCGGCCGTGACGTACGTGCTGGGGGTCGCGCTGCTGGGACTCCTCGACGACTTCGTCGGCAGCGGGCTCTTCTCGGCGGTGCGGCTCGAGCGCCCCGTTCCGCAGACGCCGCGCGGCTGGCGCGGCCACGCCGCCGCGATCCTCGGCGGGGGCTTCAGCACCGGGGCCGCGAAGGCCGCCGGCTCGCTCGGCCTCGCCCTGTTCGTCCTCTCAGGGCAGGACCGCTCGACGGAGGAGTACCTCCTCGGCGCCGGCGTGCTCGTGCTGGCGACGAACCTCTTCAACCTGCTCGACCTCCGTCCGGGACGATCCGCGAAGGTGCTGATCATCCTGGGCGCTGCGCTCAGCCTCGGCGCGTGGGACCCCGCCGGGCTGTGGACGGTCGGCCTCTTCCTCGGCCCGATACTCGTCCTGCTGCCGTTCGACCTGCGCGAGCGCGGCATGCTGGGCGACACGGGCTCGAATGCGATCGGCGCCGTCGCCGGGCTGTGGCTCGTTGCCACCCTGTCGACGACCGGGCAGGCGATCGCGCTCGCCGTGATGGCGGTCGTTACCGTCTACGGCGAGTTCCGCTCGATCTCGGCGCTGATCGAGCGAACGCCCGGATTACGGCAACTAGACTCGCTCGGGAGAATCCAGCATGCCTGACTCACGTCCCCAGACACGGTTCATCTTCGTCACCGGGGGCGTCGTCTCCGCGCTCGGCAAGGGAATCGCCGCCGCGTCGATCGGGCGCCTGCTCGTCTCGCGCGGCTTCAGCGTCGCCCTCCAGAAGTTCGACCCGTACATCAACGTCGATCCCGGGACGATGAGCCCGTTCCAGCACGGCGAGGTCTTCGTGACCGAGGACGGCGCCGAGACCGACCTCGACCTCGGCCACTACGAGCGCTTCACCGACGCCAACACGACGCGCGGATCGAACGTCACGACCGGCGCGATCTACAACACGGTGATCAGGCGCGAGCGCCGCGGCGACTACCTCGGCGGCACCGTGCAGGTGATCCCGCACATCACCGACGAGATCAAGCAGCGGATCCGGCTCGTCGCCGAGGCCCAGGACGTCGACTTCGTGATCACCGAGATCGGCGGCACCGTCGGCGACATCGAGTCGCTGCCGTTCCTCGAGGCGCTGCGCCAGTTCCAGGTTGAGGGCTCGCGCCG
>JAWVCV010000159.1:0-8692 GCA_033858115.1 Gaiellaceae bacterium | reverse complement strand
CGACGCGGTCGCAGAGCCCGGCAAGCTCGAGCGGATCGCTCGACTTGACGATCACCGCGACGCCCTCGTCCGCCTTGGCGCGCAGCGCCTCGTAGATGTCGAAGCGGGCACCGACGTCGACACCCTGTGTCGGCTCGTCGGCGAGGATGACCTTGACGTCGCCGCGCAGGAACGGCCGGGTCAGCGAGACCTTCTGCTGGTTGCCCCCGGAGAGCGACTGCACCGGCTGCTCGATCGAAGCCGTGCGGATCCGAAGCCTGCGAACAAGGGCATCCACGGTCGCCTTCTCGCGGCGCCGGCGCAGCACGCCGAGAACGGCAAGCCGGCGAAGGATCTGGATCGTCGAGTTCACCCGTACGCTCAGGACCGGGAACAGCGACTCCCTGGCCCGGTCGCCGCTGAGGAGAACGACGCCTGCGCGGAGCGGGCCGACCGGCGACCTCGTGTCGAGGACGCCGCCGTCGCACGAGACGCGCCCCGTCGGCCGCTCGGCGCCTGCAAGCGCACGCAGGAACGGCACCTGTCCATTGCCCTCGGCGCCGGCGACTCCCAGGATCTCGCCCTTGTGCACCTGGAGGTCGATCGGCCCGAACCGCTCGCCGCGCAGGCCCGAGACTTCCAGGAGCAACTCGCTGGGACGCTCGTCGGAGGCGCGTTCGGGGAACGCGTGCTGAAGCGGCCGACCGATCATGAGCGCGACGAGCGCCTCCTCCGACATCCCCGAGGCTTCGAACGTCCCTTGACCGACGCCGTCGCGCAGGACGGTGATCCGGTCCGCGATCCCGAGTACCTCCGGTAGACGGTGGCTGACATAGACAATCCCGACCCCGGCCCTGCTCCGCTCCAGCACGAGCGTGTGCAGCTGCTCGACCTCGGCCGGGCCGAGGGCCGTGGTCGGCTCGTCGAGCAGGAGGACCTTCGGCTCCGCGAGGAGGGCCTTGCCGACCTCGAGCAGCTGTCGTTCCGCGAGTGAGAGCCGGCCCGCCCGCGCGCCCGCCGGCACGTCGAACCCGAACTCCGCGAGCCTTGCGACCGCCCATTCCTCTATGTCGTCGTAAGGAGGCTGCAGCTCCGGGGGCACGGCGAGATAGAGGTTTTCGGCGACCGAGAGCTCGAGCACCTGCGAGTACGTCTGGTAGGCCATGCCGAGCCCAAGCGAGCGGGCTTCCGCGGCGGAGACCCGCCGCCGCTCCCGGCCGCCGATCTCGACTGTGCCGGCATCCTGCTTCAGAAAGCCGCTGGCAATGCCGAGCAACGTCGACTTCCCGGACCCGTTCTCGCCGACGAGAGCGTGAATCTCGCCGGCATTGCAGTCCACACTGACGTCCCGAAGCGCCTGGACGGGGCCGAAGCGCTTCGAGACGCCCTGCATGGACAAGACGACGAGTCCGGGAGTCGACATGGTTCGTGTGCTTGTGATCAGCTCCCTTTCCTAGCCCGGGTACATCTTCCCGAGTAGCTCGACGGGGACGAGCGACGTGGCCGAGGCCTCCTTTGGATAGCCCTCGACGCAGGAGTCGCGGTCGGCCTGGTTCTGCAGCTCGATCGGGAACACGATCTGCGGCGGGATCTCGGCGCCCTTCAGCTTCATCATCGCCGCCGTGAAGGCGACCCTGATCTGCGAGTTCCCGGCCGTGTAGTAGTGGGCCTTGAGGTTCGGGTTGTCGGCCTCGTTCACGGCGCAACCGAGGCCGACATCATCCGTCCGCAGCGTCAGTACCGCGTCGAACGGCTTCCCCGCCGCCTTGTAGGCCGCGAACGCTCCCTGCGCCATCCCGAGGCCGTACTCGTAGCTCCACCCCTTGATGTCGGGGTGCCTGGCAAGGATCCCTGCGACGACCTCCTGCACCTTGGACGAGTCCCAGTTCGTCGCTTCGTTCGCGACGACCTTGATCTCCGGATTCAGCGCCGGCTCCTCGCACTTCTGCCACCCGAGTGAGAGCGGGTTGCCGGGGAACCCGCCGAGGAAGGCGATCTTGCCCGAGCCCACCTCCCGGTTCATCACTTCCGCATACGCCTTGCCGAGCTCACACGTGTCCTCGCCGACGACGGTCAGGTAGTTCTCGCCGGGGCCGGTCACGAAGCCCCACGCATAGGTGGCGACCGGGATGCCTGCCTCCGTCGCCTCCTTGAACACCGGCAGCATCGCGTCGCCGAAGTCCGGATACGTGACGATCAGGTCGACATCCTGCGAGATCGCGGCCCGGAAGTCCGTCAACGCCTGGTCCGGATTCGACTGGGCGCTGGAGTACATGATCTTCCCGACTTCCGGATACGTGAGCGCCTGCAGGATGAACTCCATCTTCGAGATCTCGCGGTAGACGTTCTCGCCGAATCCCTCGACGTATGCGACCGTCATATCGCCGCCGGTGCCGGTGTCGCACCCGTTGTCCTTCCAGCACTTGAGCGCGAGATCCTGGTCGACCTCGTCGTCGGCCCGGGCGTACGCTGCGAGCGCGATGTTCCGCGCCGTCTCGTCTGCCGGCAAGAGCTCGGCGTTGAACATCGCCTTCTCGAGGATTGCCGGGTCGGCTTCGTAGACCTCACCGTATTCGCCCGCTTCGGTGGTCTCGGCGGTGGTCTCAGTTGTCGTCGCCGCCGGTGCACCCTCCTCGTCGTCTCCGCCACAGCCGGCCGCGACGAGTGCGAGGGCCGCGATGAGCAGCGCGAGCATCACGAACATCCGTCTCACTTCATGCTCCTTTCGTCCGTGCATCGTGTGTCTGTCCTTTCGCTGGTCCAGGTTCGTCCGGGATCCGCTCGGTCATGACGTTGGGCGGCTGGAGCACGCGGCCGAGGAGCGACGCGACGCGGTCGCCTGAGACCAGCATCCCGACGATGATCGCTGCGCCGAAGACCACGAATTGCATCGCCGTCGACAAGCCGAGGATGCGGAGCATCTGCGTCAAGAGCGTCAGCGCGAGCGCGGCGACCCAGGTCGAAGTCGCGCTCGCAAGGCCGCCCGACAGCGACGCGCCCGCGATCACGACGGCCGCAATGGGCGCCAGGAGGTACGCCGCGCCGAAGCTCGGATCGATGCTGATGCGGACGCCCGCGAGCAAGACGGCGGCCGACGCGTAGAGCGTGCCGGCCGCGACATAGGCGAAGACCACGTGCGTCCGTACGTGGACGCCCGCAAGCCACGCCGCCCTCGGATTTGCGCCCACTGCCTGGAAGCGCCTGCCTGCTGCCGTGTACCGCAGCACCAGCGCGACGGCCAAGGTGAGCAGCGCGCCGGCCCAGAAGACGGAGCTGATCCCCAGCGGCTTCTCGCCGGCCCACGCTGAGAGGACGCCCGGGACGTTCGACTCGTTGGCGACCCCGCGCGAGTACTTCAGGCCAAGCGCAAGCACGACCTGACCCACCGCCAACGTGACGATCAGCGGGTTCAGCTTGAGGACGGCGACGAAAATGCCATTTGCGAGGCCGGCAAGCGCGCCGACTCCGAGACACGCTGCAATGGCGACGGCGAGCCTGCCGTCGGAGCCCGCGCCGACACCGACGATGAGGTTTCCCCCCAGGAACATCACGCCCGGAATCGAGAGGTCGATCCCCGCGTGCATGATCACGAGCATCTGTCCGAGCGCTGCGACGGCGAGGATCGTCATGTAGGGGAGGACGAACGCCCAGGACGTGCTCTGGAGCGCATCCGGCGCGATGATCGCCGCCACGACCACGAGCGCCGCGGTTGCGATCCAGACCGGCATGAAGCGCGCGCCGATCAGCCCGGCGGCGACAAGCGCGGAGACACGCGGCAGGTGCCGCGACGTTGCAGGCCCCTCGGTGCCGATGTGCGCCGGCACGCCGGTCAGCCGGGCCGGCGGGATGGCGGACGCGGACCGGTGAGGAGTGTCTGCCGGCCGGCACCGGTCCTGTTCAGTGAGCTTGCGGCACCCAGGCGCCCATTCTGAGCAGGTGCGGTCGCAAGTGTCAACTGCTACCGAACGCTTTCCAGGCAAAACGTGCGCATCCGTGTACCGTTGCTTAACAGGGCGGCTGTGATCGAGGTGAGCTCGAAAGAGCACGGCCGCGCGCGGATCTCGACTCTGTCCGCAGAGCCGGCTTGCGTTCCGCGCCGAACTGCTTCTGCAGGAGGTTTCGAGGTGGGCCGTGCTGGGATCGAACCAGCGACCTTGGGATTAAAAGTCCCCTGCTCTACCAACTGAGCTAACGGCCCGCCTGCGTCGAGTGTAGGCAGAATTCCATGGTGGACGTTCTCGAGAAGCCGCGTCTGCGCGGCGTCTTCCACCAGTACGCGTTCTACGTCGCACTCGTGGCGGGGGTCGTGCTCGTCGCTCTCTCGGACTCGCGGCGCGAGCTCGTTGCGACGTGGGTCTACGCGGCCGCGCTCAGCGCGATGTTCGGCGTCAGCGCGCTCTACCACCGGATCGACTGGAGGTCGGCCAAGGTCAGGAGGTGGATGCGCCGCCTCGACCACTCGACGATCCTGCTTCTGATCGCCGGCACGTACACGCCGTTTGCCCTGCTCGCCTTCGGCGGGGTGCTCGCCGATGTTCTCCTCGTAGTCGTCTGGGCGGGCGCCGCGGCCGGGCTCGTGCTCAACCTCGCCTGGATCGACGCTCCTACCTGGGTCACGGCAGCCGTCTTCGTCGCGCTCGGCTGGGTCGGTGTCGCCGCCGTGCCCGAGCTCCTCGACCTGGGGATCGTGCCGGCCGTCCTCGTCTTCGTCGGCGGCGCGCTCTACACGCTCGGAGCCCTCGCCTACGCGCTCAAGCGCCCCAATCCCGCCCCCGCGACCTTCGGCTATCACGAGATCTTCCACCTGCTCGTGATCGCGGCCGCCGTGGTTCACTTCGTCGCGATCGCGGCCTTCGTCGCCCCCCGCGCTTAACGCGCAGTCAACGCGTCCACAGCTACCGTTTCGGCATGGAGACAAAGGTTCAGAAGACGGACGCCGAGTGGCGCGCCGAGCTGTCCCCGGAGCAGTACGAGATCCTCCGGCGCAAGGGCACGGAGCGCGCGTTCACCGGCCAGTACGTCGACGCGAAGGATCCCGGCGTGTACCGCTGCGCCGGCTGTGGCGCCGAGCTCTTCCGCTCGGAGGCCAAGTACGACTCCGGCTCCGGCTGGCCGAGCTTCGTCGAGCCGAGGACGCTCGACAGCGTCGTCACGGAGACGGACGCGAGCCACGGGATGGTGCGCACCGAGGTGATGTGCGCCGCGTGCGGCGGGCATCTCGGCCACGTCTTCCCGGACGGTCCTGGCCCGACGGGCGAGCGCTACTGCATCAACTCGTGCGCGCTCGAGCTGGAGCGCTCGTGAGCGCCGCCAGCGAGAAGGCGACCTTCGCCGCGGGCTGCTTCTGGGGTGTCGAGGTCGACTTTCGGAACACACCCGGCGTCACGGCCGCACGGGTCGGTTACGCGGGCGGGCACACCGAGAATCCGACCTACGAGGAGGTCTGCAGCGGCACGACCGGCCACGCGGAGGCGGTCGAGGTCACCTTCGACCCGAGCGAGGTGTCGTATGCGGAGCTGCTCGACAAGTTCTGGGAGCTGCACGACCCGACGCAGGTCAACCGGCAGGGCTGGGACGTGGGGACGCAGTACCGGTCGGCGATCCTCGCCCACTCGCCCGAGCAGGCCGAGGTCGCGGCGGAGTCGAAGGCCCGAGCCCAGGCGCGCTTCCCGCAGCCCATTGCGACCGAGATCGTTCCGGCGCCGACCTTCTGGCCCGCCGAGGAGTATCACCAGCAATACCTGGTCAAGAACGGCAGGGCGACCTGCAGGATCTGAGCTAGCGCCCCAGCTTGGCGACGAGCTGGGGCCACGCCTCCGCGGGGATGCGCCCCAGGTAGCGAAAGCTCGTGCCGCCGAGCGGCTCGAACACCGCCACCTCGCCCTCCTCGATCGAGATGCCGGCGGAGGCCTGGATGTTCTTGATGTGCCCGACGAGGACCGTGTCCTTGCCCGCCTCGGGCTCGTCCGCCAGAAGCTCGCGGGTGCGGCGGATCCGCTCCCGATAGCCGCGGTCGCCCTCGTTCGGGAAGCCGGTCAGATCGGGCTCCAGCCGGACCCGTGCGAAGGCGAGCCGGGCGGTTTCGCGCGTCCGGCAATACTCGCTCGACCGCACCTGGCCGAGCGGGATCTCGAGCATGCGGAAGCCCTCGCCGATCGTCCTCGCCTGATCGCGGCCGGCGTCGCTGAGGTTGCGCTGCGTCGCGCACGCCTCGAGGTCGACGACGCCGGCATCCTCCTTGGAGCGGTCCGTGGCTGCGTGGCGCAGGTAGACGACGAGCCCGCCCTCCTGCAGCGCCTGGACGAGCTGCACGGGATCCAACGTCCCGTCGGCCTGCGGCGCACCGCCGCCGCCGCAGCCGGCGAGCGCGAGCGCGATCGCGATGACGACGAGCAACCTCATCTCGTCCCGATCGGCATGTGGAGGAGCCGCGGGATCGCCGCCGCCGCGCGTGCGGCAGCGGAGGGGCGGCGCCCTGCCGCGAGCGCCTCCTCCGAGGCGAGCGTGCCCCAGCGGACGACCTTCCCGCCCGCGTAGCGGAACGGCTCCGGCGGCAGGCGCCGCGCCGGGCGCTCGACGAGAGGCAGCGACGTCCACTCGTCACGTGTGTCCAGCGCCAGCGACGCCAGGATCTGCCCTCCGAGCCAGCTCGGCCCGACGCCGTTTCCGGAGTAGCCCGCGCCGAAGTGGATCCGCGTCCCCGGGACGGTGCCGTAACGCGGTAGCTTGTCCGCGGAGACGTCGATCGGCCCGCTCCAGCGCGCAGCCACGCGCGTCTCCGCGAACGCGGGCAGCAGCTTGCGCAGCCCCGCCTCCGCGCGCCGCTGGGCCGGCACGTCGTCCAGGAGCCCGGGGCCGACGCGGCCGCCCAGGGCAAGCCGGCCCGAGCCGCTGCCCATGAGCACGCGGCCGTCCGGCGTCGTCCGGAAGTAGTGGAGGAACATGCGCCCGTCGACGATCGCCTCGCCGCCCGTCCAGCGCGTCTCCGCGAGCAGTTCCGGCGCTGGCTCGGTCAGGACGACGGCGCTCCCGAAGTTCGTCTGGCGGCCCGCGAGCGGCCAACCGGTGGCCCAGGCGTTGAGCGCCAGGACGATCGTGCCGGCGCGCACCGCTCCACCCTGCGTCTCGAGCCGGCCGTCCCGGACGGCGCTGACGGGCGTCTGCTCGAACACGAGCACGCCCTCGTCGACCGCTGCGCGGCGGAGCGCGAGTGCCAGCCTCGCCGGCTGCACGGTCGCCCCGTCGCGGAAGAGGACGCCGCGGCGGAAGCGCGGCGAGTCGCAGCGCTGCCGCAGCTCGCCCTCCGCCAGGCCGAGCGCCTCCTCCTCCACGCCCAGCTCGCGGGCCGCCGCCAGGGCGCGCTCGACGCCGCCGTCCTCCGACGGGCTCGCGGACACGCGCAGGAGTCCGCCCTCGCGCAGCCAGACATCCTCACCACGGCGCTCGCTGAAAGCGCGCACCGCGGGAACGATTGCGCTCGACGCGTGGGCCAGCTGCAACGCGGCGCCGTCGCCGAGGACATCCCGGAGCGTGGCGAGTGACGACCAGTACCCGTGCAAGAAGCCGCCGTTTCGTCCGCTCGGCCCTTCGCCGATCCGACGCGCTTCGAGCACGGCGACGGTCAGCGAGGGGTCGCGTTCGCGGAGGGCGAGAGCGGTCCAGAGCCCCGTGTAGCCACCGCCGACGACCGCCACGTCCACGGCCAGCGGGCGTGCGAGCGGTTTCGCGGGCTCATCCCCGGCGTGCGCGCGCGCCTCCTCGAGCCACCACGAAGGCGGGCTCGGAAGCGGGGGGCTCAGCCGGTGACGGTGCACCGGCTCGACTGTACCCCGCTAGCGAACCGGCTTGATCCGGCCGGACAGCGCGACCGTGCGCGCTTCCTTCGCCACGGGTGCGTAGACCTCGATGAGCGAGGGCACGCCGCGGAAAGCGAGGTAGACGCTCGTCGGCTTCGACTTGCGCCAGACCGCGATGCCGCCGTTCTCAGCCGGCTTCGACGTCATCCCCTTTTCCTTCGCCTGTCCCACCGCCGTCGTGTAGGCGCTCTTCAGCGGGTACGTCGCGATCGTGAGCGCGAGCTTGGTGCCGCCGCTGCGGGCGCGGGCGGGCAGGTAGCGGACGAAGGTCCCGGTCGTGGTCGTCGTCAGCTCGAGCTCCCGGCCGGCAATGGGACCGGCCCAGTAAATCGGCGTGGTGCGCGATGCGGCGACCGAGTGCAGGTTCGCAGACGACATCGCGACGGCAGTGGCGCGGATCGGCCCGGGCGAGCGGTCCCACCGGACCGCGAACACGACCGCAGCCGCCGCTGCGACCGCCACGAGGACGACGGCTCCCCGAGCGACGCCCGAGCGACGGCGACGCCGCGCTCGAGTGGCACGGGGTGCATGGGGTGGAAGGCGTGGAAGCCCTGGAAGGGCGGGTACCGCGGTTGTGAGGTCGATGAGCGTCTCGGCCACCGCTGCCGGGGCGGCCTCGACGACCGGCTCTGCGACCGGCTCTGTGACCGGCTCTGCGACCGGTTCGGCGGACTGGTCGACGACGGGCCAGGGCCGTTCGGCCGGCGTCGCGCGCTTGCGCGGCGCGGCCGCCGGCTTCACAGCCGTTTTCTTCGCCTTCGGGCGGCCGGCCGGCCGGTCGGCTTTCGGACGCTTCTCCGCCACGCCGCTGGCTTCGCCGGCGGGCGACAGACTCATCTTCGCCGGCACTAGCCCGT
>JAWVCV010000158.1:0-8559 GCA_033858115.1 Gaiellaceae bacterium | reverse complement strand
CTTCGAGCGTGTCGGTCGACTCCGGTCGAATCGCCGGCGCTTCGTGGACCTCGAGGCCGATCCCGTGGCCGAGCCCGTGCCCGAACTGCTCGCCCCAGCCGGCGGCTGCGATCACCTCGCGCGCAGCGGCGTCGGCATCGCGCCCGCTCACACCCGGCCCAAAGGCGTCGAGCCCTGCGAGCTGCGCCTCCAGGCAGACCTCATAGGCACGGTGCAGCTCGTCGGGAAGTTCGCCCGTGGCGAACGTGCGAGTGCAGTCGGACGCGTATCCGTCGATCCGGCAGCCGGCGTCGACGGTCACGAGCGTGTTCGCGGGAATTTCGACGTCCCGGACGTCTGCGTGCGGGCTGGCTCCGTTCTCGGCCGCCGCGACGAGGGTGTCGAAGGACAGCTCGGACGAGCCGTGCTCGTGGAAGAGCTCGCGGACGCGCCACGCGAGGTCGCGCTCGGTGCGGCCGGTGAACCGCTCCTCTGCGAGCGCGGCGAAGACCGCGTCGGAGATCGCAGCGGCCGCGCGCAGCGACTCGAGCTCCTGTTCGTCCTTGATCGCACGCAGCCGCTCCACGAGCCCGGTCTGGGGGATGGTGTCGACGCCGCCGGTGCGAAGCGCCTCGTTGCTCGCGACCGTCAGGACATGAGCCTCGATCCAGATCGTCCGGCCGGCAAGACGGGTCGCGAGCTCGCCGATGACGGCACGCGCAGTCCGCTCGAAGCGCACGCCGTCGAGCGCCTGCGCCTTCTGCGCGTAGCGGAAGTCCGTGAAGAGGGTCGCGTCGCCGTCCGGCGCGACGAGCAGCGCCGCGTTCGAGCTCGAGAGACCCGTGAGGTAGCGCACGTTGACGAGGCTCGAGACGAGCAGCGGCTCGTCGAGCAGCGCCGCCAGGCGCTCGATCCGGCTCACTGCTTCCCCGCCAGGAAGGCGAGCGCCTCGCGGTAGCCCTCCGGTCCCTTGCCCAGGATGCGCTTCGCGGCGAGCTCGGCGATCACCGAGTGCCGCCTCCACTCCTCTCGCTCCTCGATGTTCGAGAGGTGCACCTCGACGACGGGCACGGTGAAGAGCTCGACCGCGTCCCGGATCGCGTAGCTGTAATGGCTCCAGGCGCCGGGGTTGAGGATGACGCCGTCGGCCCAGTCGAACGCGTCGTGGCACCAGTCCACGAACTGCCCCTCGTGATTCGTCTGCCGGCAGCGAGTCGTGCAGTCGAGCTCCTTCGACCACTGGTAGATGCGGCTCTCGAGCTCCGCAAGGCCGCGCCCGCCGTAGAGAGCGGGATCGCGCCGGTCGAGCACGTCGAGGTTGACGCCGTTGAGGACCGCCACGCGCATCGGGCGACTCTAGCTGGCGATGAGGGAATCGAGCGCGGCGCGCACCTCGGCCTCGGGCAGCTCCACGCCGAGGCGGGGACGGCCCGGCTCGTCGAGCAGGACGAGCCGCGGCACCCCGCCGACGACCTTCTTGTCGCGGGCGAGGGCCGCCCAGGCGCGCTCGCGGTCGACGCGGACGGGCTCGGGCCGCAGCACCTCGTCGACCACCGTCGTCTCGAGGCCGGAGAGTCGGAGCGCCGCCAGGAGGCCGAGGGCGACAGCGCGGCCGTGCGGCAGGTCGAAGCCCGCCGCCGCCTCGAGCGCGTGCGCGAAGGTGTGGCCGAGATTGAGCTGTGCGCGCTCGTCGCGGTCGTGCGGGTCGCGGAGGCAGAGAGCGGTCTTGAAGGCCGCGCACCGCCGCACCTGCTCGTCGAGCGGGAGCTCCCAGAGCGGCTTGCCCGCGAGGAGGCCCGTCTTGACGACCTCTGCACGGCCGTTCTCGAGCTCTACCTCCGGCAGCGTCTCGAGCGTCGCAGGATCGATCGCCGTCGCGGCGGGCCAGTGGAAGGCCCCGACGAGGTTCTTGCCGTCGTCGAGGTCGATCGCCGTCTTGCCACCGATCGCAGCGTCCACCTGCCCGACGAGCGTCGTCGGCACTGCGACCCAGTCGATCCCGCGCAGGTAGGTCGCGGCGGCGAAGCCCGCAGCGTCGGTCGTGCAGCCGCCACCGAGCGCGACGAGGGTGCCTCCCCGCTCCAGCCGCAGCGCATGCCAGAGCGCTTCCAGCGACTCGACGCTCTTCGCAGCCTCGCCCGGGGCGAGCTCGTGGCTTCCACGGACGCGCGTACCGAGCGCGAGCTGGACGTCCATTCCGTAGATCCCCGCCACCCGCGCGTCGCTGACGATCTCCACCGCGCCGGTGCCCGGAACGAGCTCGGCGAGCCGCTCGAGCGCGCCGATGCCGACGTGGACGCCGCCCGCCGCGAGCACGATCCCGTCGACGTCCTGCGCGCGGGCGTCTGCGACCTCGTCGTAGAGAGGCCTGCGCTCCTCGTAGAGCCGCCGAAAGGACGCTTCGTCCTGCGCCAGCGGTCGGGCGGAGCCACGCACCCGGTCCCACGACCGCTCCACCGGGACGTCGAGCAGCACCGTCACTGCCCGCTCGCGCAGCAGCGCCCGGGTGGCCTGCGAGAGCACCGCCCCGCCGCCGAGCGCGACCACGGCCGGCTCCCGCGCCTCCAGCACCGCTGCAGCGAGCCGCTCCTCGACCTCACGGAACGCGGGCTCGCCGGCTGCGAAGAGCTCGGCGACTGTCGAACCCGTCTGCCGCTCGATCTCGGCGTCGAGGTCGACGAGCCGGCGCCCGAGCCGGTGCGCCACGGACGATCCCAAGGTGGACTTGCCCGCACCCATGAAGCCGACGAGCGCGACGTGCCGGTTCAGCGCGTGGGCCACTCGATCCGTTCTCGATACGCGGCCAGCGCCGCCACCGTGTCGACGAGGGCGTCCCCGCCGAACTTCTCCAGGGCCGCGCGCGCGAGCTCCCAGGCGACCGCGGCCTCGGCCACGACGGCCAGAGCCTCGACCGCCGCGACATCGCTGCGCTCGACGAGCGCCTGCGCTGGCTCGCCGGTCGCGAGATCGACGGAGTCGAGCGGCCGCATCAGCGTCGGCAGCGGCTTCATCGCGGCGCGAACGACGATCTCCTCGCCGTTCGAGATCCCGGCCTCGATGCCGCCGGCCCGATTCGAGCGCCGCTTCAGGCCGGGCTCGATCTCGTCGTGCGCCGCCGAGCCGCGCTCACGCGCCAGCGCGAAGCCGTCCCCGATCTCGACGCCCTTCACGGCCTGGATTCCCATCAGCGCGGCGGCGAGGCGCGCGTCGAGCCGATCCTCCCGCGTCGCGTAGGAGCCGAGCCCCGGCACGACCCCGGTGGCGCGCACGTCGACGACGCCGCCGAGCGTGTCGCGGTCGGCACGAGCCGCGTCGATCGCCGCCTCCAGGCCGTCGCGCTCGCCGCCCACTTCGAGCACGGAGCTCGCGACCTCGATCCCGAGCTCGCGCACCAGCGCCTTGGCGACTGCTCCCGCCGCCACGAAAACGGCGGTGTGGCGCGCGCTGGCGCGTTCCAGGGCGTTGCGCACGTCCTCGTGCCCGTACTTGAGGATGCCGGCAAGATCGGCGTGGCCCGGCCGGGGCAGCGTCACCGGCTTCGTGCCCTTCCCCGTCGGCTCGCCCTCCGGCGGCCATGGGTTCATGCCCCACGTCCAGTTCTTGTGGTCGCGATTCCGGACGACCAGGGCCAGCGGCGTCCCCAACGTGCTGCCGTGACGGAGGCCGGCGAGCACCTCCACCTCGTCCTGCTCGAGCTGCTGGCGCGGGCTGCGCCCGTACCCCTGCTGACGCCGGTGCAGATCCGCATCGATCGCAGCGCGGTCGAGCGCCAGCCCGGCCGGAAGCCCGGTCAGGATCGCGACCAGCGCGGGACCGTGGGATTCGCCCGCCGTTGTCAGCCCAAGCGTCACGCAGAAGAGCGTACTGACGCGCGCATCGCCCCGACGGGTGCGGCGATCCCCGTCCAGAGCTCGAACGACGCGGCCCCCTGCGCGACGAGCACGTCGAGGCCGTCGAGGACGGTCGCACCGGACTCGCGGGCCGCGGCAGCGGTCGCCGTCTCCGGATACGGCAGGTCGATCAGCGTCTGCCCCGGGCCGAGCCGCACCAGAACGTCGTCCTTGACGGGCGTCGCGTTGACGACGAGGTCGGCGTCGCCGGCCTGCGGCGGCCACTCGCCGCGGCGGGAGAAGACCCGGGCGTTCGGCAGTGCGTGCACGAACGCGGCCGCCGCGCCGCCGGCGCCGATGATCACGGGACGCTCGGCGGCGAGCCCGGCGAGCACCGCGGCGTCGGTCGAATGTCCCTCGACCCGGCCGTCGCGCAGGACGAGCGTGTTGACCGAGGGGAGGTCGGCGCCGACGAGCTTCGCCACCGCCAGCTTGTGCGGCGCGGTCACGTTTGCTCCCACGAAGCCGAGCTCGTCGAGCCCCCGGACGGCGCCCTCCACGCGTTCCGGCGGCACGTCGAAGGCGACGTAGGCGAGGTCGAGCGCAAGCGTCGCGAAGGCGGCGTTCTGCATCCGCGGCGACAGCGAATGGTCGACCGGGTGGCCCAGGAGCGCGACCAACTTCGTGGTGGCGGCTAGCGACATCCGAAGCCGTACTCGCAGGCCTTGGCGTAGAACTCCGCCTCGCTCGCCGTGAAGAAGTGATGCACCTTGTCCGGCTTGCGCACGAAGAACAGGTACTTCACCTTCGCGGGATGGGCGGCGGCTTGCATCGAGGCGAGGCCCGGACTCGCGATCGGCGTCGGCGGCAGCCCGACCCGGTTGCGCGTGTTGTACGGGTTGTCACTCTCGAGCTGGGAGACGCGCAGCGCCTCGGTGCCGGGCACGTCGAGCCCGTAGCGGATCGTCGCATCGATCCCGAGCGGCATCCGCGCCTTGAGCCGGTTGTAGATCACGGCGGCGACGAGCGGCCGCTCGTCCGGGGCGATGGTCTCCTTCTCGACCATCGAGGCGATGATCAGGACGTCGTACTGCGTCAGGTTCTTCTTCTTCGCGAACGCGAGGTCGACCTTGGCCCAGTTGTCGTCGAAGTGCTCGATCTGATCGTCGACGAGCTGCTTCGCAGTCGTCTTCGGGGTGAACTCGTACGTCGCCGGGAAGAGGAAGCCCTCGATCCCGCGCGCGTCCTTCCGGAACGCCGGCGGCACCTTGGCCGCTCTCGTCGCCTTGGCATAGGCATCGCCCGAGAGCTTGGGCGTCACCTTGCGCTTGGCCTGAGCGATCTTCCTCACCTCGGCGACGCGCGCGACCATCTCCTTGCGGGTGAAGCCTTCCGGGAAGAGGATGCGCAGGATCGTCGGCTTCGGAGCGGCGGCGGTCGTCGCCGGCGGCGGCTGCTCGTCGCCGCCACCGAGCGCGGTCACGCCGAGCCAGAGGGCCAGCGCGAGGAATCCCACGAGCAGCGCCGAGGCGACCGCCCTCCGGCGGGCCAGCTGGGTGCGCCGGGTCGTCACTCCGCCCTGCTCGCCCACGCCAGGTAGCTCTCGAGCAGGTGGGCCGCGGCGCGCGCGTCCTCGGCGGCGTGCGAGGAAGGCGCGGCGACCGCAAGCGCCGTCGTGAAGCGCTCGTCGAACGACTCGACGGGCACGCCGACCACGCCGCGGAGGGCTTCGACGAACTGCGCCGTCTCCTCCGCCTGGGCGCCGTGCTCCCCCCGCAGGGTCAGCGGCAGCCCGACGACGACGCGCTCCGCGCCCTCGGCGGCGACGAGCTTTGCCAGCTGGCGCAGGCCGGCCTCGCTCCTGGCCCGCTCGACCACGGTCAGCGGTCGCGCCAGCGTTCCGGTCGCGTCGGAGACGGCGACGCCGGTTCGCGCGGCGCCGTAGTCGAGGGCCAGGACCTTCAGTCGAGCGCCTCGATGATCGCCTGCTCGGCGAGTGCGACGGCGTCCGCCAGGCGGTCGGCGTCCTTGCCGCCGGCGCGCGCCATGGTCGGACGACCGCCTCCCTTGCCGCCGATCAGCGCTGCCGCTTCCCGGATCACGTCGCCGGCGTTGAGACCTCGCCCCTCGAGCGACTTGTCGAGGTTGATCAGGATCTGGGCCGTCCCGTCGTTCCGGGCTCCGACGATCACGGCTGCCGGGGCATGCTTGGCCTTCAGACGGTCGGAGACGTCGAGCGGGTCCCCGCTCGTGACGTCGACCACGAGCACGTTCACGCCCCCCGCAGCCGTCTCGCGCGTGACGACGAAGTCCGCCTCGGCCTTCGTCCCCTTCGCTTTCGTCTCCTTGCGCGCCTGCGCGAGCTCGGCGCGCAGCTCGTCGCCCTCGCGCGCCCGCTCGTGCAGGAGCGCAAACGCCTCGCCGGACGTGACCGCTTCGATGCGGCGCACCCCAGAGCCGACCGAGCCCTCGGAGAGGATCACGAAGGGGCCGATCTCGGCGGTCGCGCGGACGTGGGTGCCGCCGCACAGCTCGCGGGAGAAGCCATCGATCTCGACGACGCGGACGATGTCGCCGTACTTCTCGCCGAAGAGCATCTGCGCGCCGAGGTTGCGCGCCTCCTCGATCGGCGTCTCGAAGATCCGCACCGGATGGTTGACGAAGATGTGCTCGTTGACGAGCCCCTCGACCTGCTCGCGCTCCTCGGGCGACAGCGCCTTCTCGTGCGTGAAGTCGAATCGCAGCTTGTCGGGCCGGACCGCGGAGCCTGCCTGCTTGACGTGGTCGCCGAGCACGCGGCGGAGCGACTCGTGGAGGAGGTGTGTCGCGGTGTGGTTCGCCATCGTCGGGAAGCGCACGGTCCACGGCACCACCGCCCGCACGCGGTCACCGAGCTGGAAGCCTTCGCCCTCGAAGACGAGGACCTGGTCATCGCCGACCCGGACCGCCTCGCGAAGCTCCGCCTTTGCGCCCTTCTCCAGATGCTCGATCCAGCCGGTGTCGCTCACCTGACCGCCGCCGGCCGGGTAGAAGGGCGACCGCTCCAGCTTGGCCTCGAACCGACCGTCGCCGAGGTCGCTCAGGGCGACGATCGCGGTCAGCACCTCCGTCTGCTCGTAGCCGACGAACTGCGTGGGCGGGCCGTCGAGCGCGCCGGCGACGCGTACGTCGACGCCGCGCGAGATCTCGCGGTGCTCGGCCATGCGCTGCTGGAACCCATCCTCGTCGACCGGCAGGCCGCGCTCGAGGGCCAGCTCGCGAATCAGCTCGAACGGAAAGCCGTAGGTCGCGACCAGCTCGAAGGCGTCCTGCCCCGAGATCGCGCCGCGGGCGGCCACCTCCTCGAAGAGCTTCAGCCCGCGCGCCAGGGTCTCCGTGAACCGCTCCTCCTCGGCTCGGAGCACGTCCCGGATGCGCTCGCGGTTCTCGGGCAGCTCCGGGAACCACTGCCCCAGCTGGTCGACGACGACGTCGCTGACCCGCCAGAGCTCGTCGAGCCCGATCGTCCGCGCCTGCTGGACGGCCCGCCGGATGATGCGCCGGAGCACGTAGCCACGACCCTCGTTCGACGGGATGACGCCGTCGGCGACGAGGAACGTCATGCCGCGGCCGTGGTCGGCGATCACGCGGTGCGCCTTGGTGGCGGCCTCCGAATCTCGGAACGCGACGCCGCTCTCTCCGGCGACCCAGTCCATGATCGCCTGGTAGCCGTCGGTCTCGTAGACCGACCGGACGTCCTGCATGATCGCGGCCAGCCGCTCGAGGCCCATGCCGGTGTCGATGTTCTGCCGCGGCAGCGGCGTCAGCGTCCTGTCGGGATGCTGCTCGTACTCCATGAAGACGAGGTTCCAGAACTCGAGGAAGCGGTCGCAGCGTGGGCACGCGGGAGCGCAGCTCGGGTCGCCGCAGCCGTACTGCTCGCCCCAGTCCCAGTAGATCTCGGAGTCCGGCCCGCAGGGCCCCGGCCCGCCGACCGACCAGAAGTTCTCCGAGCTCGGCAGCGCGACGATGCGCTCGGGCGGCATCCCGACCTTCTCCCACTCTCGGATCGCGACCTCGTCGGGCCCGAGCTCGAGCAGGGGGTCGCCGGCGTGGACGGTGACCCAGATCCGGTCCCAGTCGAGCTGCAGGCGCTCGGTGATGAACTCCTTCGCGAGCGCGATCGCGCCGTCCTTGAAGTACTGCCCGAACGAGAAGTTGCCGAGCATCTCGAAAAACGTGAGGTGATGATCGTCGTTGCCCACCACGTCGATGTCGACCGTGCGAAAGCACTTCTGCGACGTGACGGTCAGCGGCGCCGGCGGCTCCTCCTGCCCGAGGAAATACGGCATCTGCGGCTGCATGCCGGCGGACGTCAGCAGCGTCGAATGGTCGTCGGCGCGCGGGACGAGCGGCCACGAGGGCAGCCGCTTGTGGCCCTTCTCCTCGAAGAAGGACAGGAAGCCTTCCCGCAGTTCCGCGGAGGTGCGCACTCCGAGATTGTAGGGAGCCGCTAGCTGGCCCGGCGCTTCGCGGCCGGCCGCTCGAGCTCTTCGTCGCCGGCGATCTCGTCGCGGATCTTCTCGAGCGCGCGGCGGATCAAGCGCGAGACGTGCATCTGCGAGATGCCGACTTGCTGCGCAATCTGGCTCTGGGTCAGCCCGTCGAAGAAGCGGAGGTGCAGGATGCGGCGCTCCCGCTCGTCGAGCGCGCGGAAGCCGGGCGCGAGGACGGCGCGGTCCTCCGAGACGGAGTACTGATGCTCCTCGGT
>JAWVCV010000157.1:0-12580 GCA_033858115.1 Gaiellaceae bacterium | reverse complement strand
TTGGCGAACCGCGGCGGGCGCGCGTCCTCGAGCGGTCCTTCTCCGAACCGCGGCTGCACGAGCTCGAAGTAGGCCACGCAGGGCAGGCACCAGCGACGGCCGAGCGTCAGACCGAGTGCGAGCTGGGCGGCCAGCACGGCCACGAGCCACCACGGCCCCGTCGTCACGGCGAGCAGCGAGACGAGGCCGATGACCGCCTGGTTGAACCGCGGCGCGCGGGCGTCGATCACGGTCGTCTCGCGGTACGGATCCGCTGTGCGCTCCATCGCCTGAGGGTAGCCGAGGGGCCCGCAATTACACTGCGACGGCTGTGGCTCGAATCGCCTCGACCGTGCTGGTGGTCGCGCTGCTCGCGGCCACAGCCGCGGCGTTCGCGCTCACGCAGGGGCTGAAGTCTCAGCCCAGCCCGATCTTCGGGACGAAGCCCGGTGACGTCTTCTCGCCCGTCTGCGGCTGTGACACGCGGAGAGCCACGATCGCATTCAAGCTGCGCGAGGAGGACCAGCTCGACGTCGCGATCGTGGACGGCGGGGAGGTCGTGCGCACGATCGAGAGTGGCCGGGCATATGGCCGAGGCCCGGTCGAGATCGTGTGGGACGGCCGCGACGACGCCGGGCGGCTGCTGCCGGAAGGCGAGTACCTGCCTCGTGTGCACTCGCGCAACCACCGCTGGACGATCACGCTGCCGAATCCGATCCGGATCGACGTGACGCCGCCCCGGCTCGAGCTACGGGCCGCAAGGCCGCGCGTCTTCTCTCCGGACGGCGACGGGCGGCGGGACCGCGTGACTTTTCGATACCGCCTGAGCGAGCCCGGTCGCGCCATGCTGCTGATCGACGGCAGGCGGCGGGTGCTGACGAACTTCCCGCGCACCGAGGACAAGTTCGAGTGGGCCGGCAAGGTCGGCGGGCGGGCGCTGCCGCAAGGGACCTACACCGCCCGGCTGGCCGCAGTCGACCCGGCCGGCAACGTCGGGGCGCGCTCGGCGCCGGTCGCGATCGTGATCCGCTACGTCGCGCTCGGGCGAGAGCGCATCTCGGTGCCCGCCGGCGCCCGCTTCGCCGTGCGCGTCTCGTCGGACGCGAAGTCGGTGCGCTGGGAGCTCGGCGGCCGCGGCGGCGTCGCTCGTCCCGGCACCCTGCGGTTGAGCGCGCCCCTGCAGAAAGGACGCTTCACGCTGGCGGTGACCGCGAACGGGCACACCGCCCGGGCCGCCGTCTTCGTGCGGGAGCCACGGCCCTGACCGAGCTGGCCCGTCTCACTGGTGCACTCGGGTGCGTCGGGCTCGCGGTGCTCCTCGTCGCGACCCGGCGAGAGCTCCGCCTGGCCGGTCTGGCGGCGTGGGTGCTCGGTGCCGCGGGGCTCTCCATCTACTTCGCACCTGCGGGGCGGGAGCTGGGGCTTGCTGCCGCGGTGCTCCTGGGGACGCTGCTCGCCGCGGCCGGCGGCTGGATCCTCTTGCGTTGGCCATGGGCGCTCGCGTTCGCGACGATCGCATGCATCCCGGTTCGCGTGCCCGTCGACGTCGGCGCCGAGGACGCGAACCTCCTCCTGCCGCTGTACCTCGTCGTCGGCTCGTTCGCTGCGGCTCTGGGTTGGAGCCTCGTGCGCGGCGATCCGCGGTCCCGTGAGCTGGGCCCGGTCGCGGTGCCGCTCGCGGCCTTCGTGGCGTGGACGGGCGTCGCGCTGCTGTGGTCGGACGACGTGCGCCAGGGCTCGATCTTCCTGGCTGCGTTCGTGCTGCCGTTCGGCCTGCTCGCGATCGGCTTCGCCCGCCTGCCTTGGAGCCGGCGCGGCCTGCTCGCGCTCTACGGGGCACTCGTCGCAACCGCGCTCGCCTACGCGGGTGTCGGTCTCTACCAGTGGGCGACGCGCGAGGTCTTCTGGAACCCGAAGCTGAAGGTCGACAACGCCTACGCGCCCTTCTTCCGTGTCAACTCTGTCTTCTGGGATCCCTCGATCTACGGCCGCTACCTCGTCCTGGCGATCCTGGCGACCCTGGCTCTGCTGCTGTTCGGCGTGCGCGAGCGGCTGGTTGCGGCGGGCATCGCAGCCATTGCCGCGATGTGGACGGGGCTGCTCTTCTCCTTCTCGCAGTCGAGCTTCGCGGCTCTCGTCGCCGGCACGCTGGGTGCGGCGGCCGTGGTGTGGCGCTGGAGGGCCGCAGCCGCGCTCGGCCTCGTCGCCGCAGTCCTCGTCACCGTCGGCTTTGCGACGCCGCAGGTGCGGAACACGCTCGTGCGCGAGTCGAAGGCGGGGCTCAACGCGGCGACGAGCGGCCGCGCGGGCCTGATCTCGAACGGGCTGAAGATCGCCGCCGATCATCCGGTCCTCGGAGTCGGGACGGGCAGCTTCAAGCGCGCCTACGCCGACCGGACAGGGCTGCGCGGCCGCGAGCCACGCAAGGCTGCGTCCCACTCGACACCGGTGACGGTCGTCGCGGAGACCGGAATTCCCGGGCTGGCGCTGCTCGCCTGGCTAGGCGCTTCGGCGCTCGTTGCGGCCTTCCGGGGACACCGTCGCTCGGATGCCGGGCGCACCGCAGTGATCGCGGGGCTTACGCTTGGAGCGATCGCGGTGCACAGCCTCTTCTACAACGCTCTCTTCGAGGATCCGGCGACGTGGGCGCTGCTCGGCATCGTCGCGCTCGCCGTTCGCGGTGCGAGCGAGGAGGGCGCGGCAGCGTGATCGAGGCCTGGAAGCGCGTGCTCGTCCTCGCTCCGCACACCGACGACGGCGAATTCGGCTGCGGCGGCACGATGGCGCGGCTCGTCGAGTCCGGCGTCGAGGTTCACTACCACGCCTTCTCGATCGCGACCCGCTCCCTGCCGCCCGGGTTCGCGCCCGACACGCTCGCGCGCGAGGTCCGTGAGGCGACGGGGGAGCTCGGGATCCCGGAGGCGCAGCTCGTCGTCCACGACTTCGACGTGCGCACGTTCCCGGATCGGCGCCAGGACATCCTCGAGCTGCTCGTCTCCCTCTGGGAGGAGCTGCAGCCGGACGCCGTCTTCCAGCCGTCGCACCACGATGTGCACCAGGATCACCAGACGATCGCGCAGGAAGGCCTGCGCGCGTTCAAGCGGACGACGGTGCTCGGGTACGAGATCCCGTGGAACAACTTCGACTTCTCCTACGGCGCCTACGTCGCGCTCGAGCAGCGGCATCTCGAGAAGAAGGTCGCCGCGCTCGGCAAGTACGCGTCGCAGCAGCACCGCCGTTATGCGAACCCCGAGTACGTCTGGAACCTCGCGCGTGTGCACGGGATCAACGTCAACCGCGAGTACGCGGAGTGCTTCCAGGTCTACCGCATCGTCGCCTAGCCGCTAGAATTTAGGCATGGCTAAATTCACCCGTCGCCGCCTCCTCGCCGGAGCAGCGCCACTCGTCGCCGCGCCCATGCTGGGCAAGCTCGCTCTCGACGGCAGCGCCGAAGCGGCCGAGCGCCAGCTCCAGAACCACGTCCACAGCCATGCCGCGAGCGGCCACGCGGCGATGATCGGAGCCGGTGCGCCCGCGGTCGGAGGCCCCACGGATCTCGACGGGCTGCTCTATCCGCCGCCCGCCTTGCCGCACCAGCCCGGTCGTGTGCGCGAGTACACGCTGCGCGCGATCGACAAGGAGATCGAGATCGCGCCGGGTGTCTTTTTTCCCGCGTGGACCTACAACGGCACCGTCCCGGGGCCGGTGATCCGGGCCACCGAGGACGACATCCTGCGCGTCCACTTCGTGAACGGGAGCTCCCATCCGCACACGATCCACTTCCACGGGATCCATCCCGCGAAGATGGACGGGGTGTTCGAGATCGTCGATCCCGGGGGCGAGTTCACCTACGAGTTTCCCGCGCGGCCGGCCGCCCTTCAGCTCTACCACTGTCACTCCACGCCCCTGAAGAAGCACATCCACAAGGGCCTCTACGGCGCGTTCATCATCGATCCCAAGGAGCCGCGCCCACCTGCGCGCGAGCTCGTGATGGTGATGAACGGCTACGACACCGACGGCGACGGCGCGAACAACTTCTACACGGTCAACGGCCGCAGCTTCTACCACGCGCGGTATCCGCTGACGGTCCGCCGGAGCGAGACGGTGCGAATCTACCTCGTCAACCTGACCGAGTTCGACCTGATCAACTCGTTCCACCTGCACGGCGAGTTCTTCCGCTACCAGCCGACCGGCACCGGCGACCACTGGGAGTACACGGACATCGTCGTGCAGTCCCAGGGTCAGCGCGGCGTGATCGAGATCGACTTCAACAACACGGGCCTGTTCATGTTCCATGCGCACCAGTCCGAGTTCGCGGAGCTCGGCTGGATGGGCTTCTTCAACGTGATCGACTGATGGAGGCTCGCGCGGCCCGCCGGGGGGAGCTGTCCTGGCGCCTGTGGGCGCTCGTCCCCGTCATCCTGCTGGCCGCCGTGGTCGGCGCGTATGTGGCGTCGGGGGCCTCGATTGCCGGAATGATCGGCGCCAGCCCACCGCAGCCGGACCAGTTCGACGTCCGGCGGGTCGAGTTCAAGCCGGGCCTGATCCGCATCCGGGTCACGAACCCCCAGCAGGAAGACTTGACGATCGCCTCCGTGACGGTCGACGACGCCATCGTCCCCTTCGAGGTGGACGGGTCGACGACGCTCGGGCGCCTGCGCTCGCGCACGATCGAGATTCCCTTCGAATGGGTGCGGGACGACCCGCTCACCGTCGGGATCACGAGCTCGACCGGCATCGAGACGGTGGAGGCGATCACTGCCGCCGTGCCGACGCCGGGCGCGAGCGCCAGGGCGTTTCTCGGCTACGGGATCATCGGGTTTCTCGTCGGCGTCCTGCCGGTCGCGCTCGGCCTCCTGTGGCTGCCCTCGCTGCGGCGTATCCAGCAGCGCTGGCTGACGGGATTCATGGCCCTGACGGGCGGCCTGCTCACCTTTCTGGGCGTCGAGGCGCTGTTCGAGGCGTTCGAGCTGCAGGCGGCGGTGCCGGCCGCCCTGGGTGGCCCTGGCTTGGTCCTGCTCGGCCTCGCCGGCAGCTTTCTGACGATGACGTTCATCTCCAGTCGCTTCTCGGCGGCGGGGGGCGGCGTGATCGGCGGCGTCGCTCTGGCCTCCCTCGTCGCGATCGGCATCGGGCTGCACAACTTCGGCGAAGGGCTTGCGATCGGGACGTCGTTCGCGTTCGGCCAGCTGAGCCTGGGCTCGTTCCTGATCGTGGGCTTCATGATCCACAACGTCACCGAAGGGCTCGGAATCGCAGCGCCTGCAGCAGACGAGGGGTCCACGCTCTCGCTCCCGCGGCTGATCGCGCTGACGGCGATCGCAGGAGCACCGGCGATCCCGGGAGCCTGGCTCGGGGGCTTCGTCGCCAACGACGTCCTGGCGGCGCTCTTCTTCGGCGCCGCCGCCGGCGCCGCGTTCGAGGTCGTCGCCGAGGTGGTTCGCTACGTCGCCAGGCGCGATCCGGCCGGCCTTCGCTCCGGCTACGCGATCGGCGGCTTCTTCGCGGGCATCGCGCTCATGTACCTCACCGGGCTGCTGGCAGCCTGAGTAGCCGCGCGCGCTCCTCGGGCTGGTAGAAGCCGAGGACGAGCAGCGCGAGCGGGTACGCGGCGACCAGCGCGATCGCGATCGCGAGCGGCACGTCGAGAAGCTTTCCCGCGACGGTCAGCGCGACCGCTGCCCCCGCCGCCGTCGCCACGCGCCGCCACTGGTACGGCGTCGGGAAGACGCGCTGCGCGTACCACGTCATCGCAAGGAACATCACCGAGTAGGCGGCGACGGCGGCGGTCGCGGAGCCGATCATTCCGTACTCGGGCACGAGCGCAAGGTTGAGCGCGATGCTGACGAGCGCCGCGGCGCCGGCGATCACCCAGTTGAACTGCGTCCGCTTGGCGCGGCCGACGCCGATCGCCATCACGATGTAGGCCGCGTAGGCGACGCCTGCGAACGCGAGCAGGGCCACGACGCGGCCGCCTTCGTAGTAGGCAGGCGTCGCGAGCACACGGACGAGCCAGGGGGAGAGGAGCCCGAGCGCGAGTGCGAGCCACGACGCGATCGCGACCAGGTACGTGAGCACGTAGGCATAGGTGCGCTTGGCGTCCGAGTCGTCGTCGATCGAGTAGGCGAACGCCGGCCAGGCGGTCCGGAACGCCGTGATCAGGAGCACCATCGCCGACGCGATCCGGACGCCGATCTCGTAGCGGCCGACTTCCTCGATCCCGGCGAAGTGCACGAGGAAGAAGCGGTCGCCCAGGTTCATCGCGATCAGGGCCAGGGCGGCGGGAACGAGCGGGACGCCGAAACGGTTCATCTCGCGCAGGAGCTCCCGCGAGAAGGAGAGTCCGAGCTGCGCGCGCCGGTAGCCGAGCAAGACGACGTAGACGGTCAGCGTGCCGGTGAAGTTGCCCACGATCAGGCCGAGCGCCCCTTGCTCGTAGCCGACGATCAGGACCACGCTCGCGATCACGGTGACCGCGATGTTGGCGAGGCTCGCCAGCACGAAGAGGCCCGAGCGCTCCTCGACGCGGAAGACCGCCGTCAGCTGCTCGTAGTTCATCTGCGCCCAGATGCCGACGAAGGCGGCGCGCACGAGCCAGGGGTCGTCGAGGCCGAGCGCCCCCGCGATCGGCGAGGCCAGGAGCCAGCCCGCGGCGAGCCCCGCCGTTGCGCTCGCCATCGTGAACCAGAACGACGTGCGGAGCACGAGCAGGCGTCGAGACGCGTCCTGCGAGTCGAACCAGAAGCGGAAGAATGCGCTCGAGATCCCGGCCCGGAGGATCGTGACGAGAACGGCGGAGAGCGCGACGAGCACGCCGACGGCGCCGAAGTCGTCGGTCTCGAGGTAGCGCGTGTAGACCGGCAGCAGGAAGACCGCGATCACGCGCGAGACGATCCCGCCGAGCCCGTACACGACCGAGTGCTTGCCGAGCCGCCGCATCTGCGCGCCGAGTGACGCTGCCATCAGAGCCGAGCGTAGAGGTCGAGCAGGCGGTCGGTCACGCGCTCCAGGTCGTGTAGCTGCTCCACGTAGGCCCGGGACTCGGCACCGAGCTCGCGCCGGCGCGCGGCGTCAGCGACCAGCGGTCGCAGCGCCTCGCGGAGCGTCTCGGCGGTGGCGGACACAAGCGGCACGCGCGCGCCTGTCGCTTCCTCGGTGCGGCGGACGGCCTCGTCATGGAGGAAGGTGACGACCGGCTTCCCCAGCGCCATCGCCTCGATCGCGAAGAGGCCGTACCAGCCGGCGTTCAGCTGGTCGACGACGATGTCCGCGGCGCGGTAGCGCTCGAAGGCCTCGTCGTGGTGGAGACCCTCGACGAGCTCGAGGTCGGCGTCGAGCCCCTCCACCGCGGCGAGCACGTGCTCGGTTCCCTTCCGGCGGCGGGAGGAGGGAGCGTGGACGATCAGCGGCCGTTCGCGGTCCGACGGTGGCTCGGGACGGATTCGCGCGAGGTCGATGCCGGGCGGGATCACCTCTGCCTCCGGCACCCAGCGGATCGCGTCGTAGCTGCCGACGACCTGGGCATCCGCCTTCTTCCCGTAGGCGAGCTGTTCGGGCGTCTTGCCGCGGATATCCGAGCCGAGGTAGTGCATGACCGACTTCTTCCGCGCGGCACGCAGGATCGGGAACTGGAGCGACTGCGGCACGAGCGTGAGGCCGAAGTGGAAATGGAAGACGTCCGTTTTCGGCAGGAGCCGGGCGAGCGCGGCCCACTGCCGCGCCTGCCGACTTAGCAGCAGGCTGTTGCTTGGAGCGTCGAGCGACCAGTCCGCCTCCGGGTGCAGCTTGTAGCGCTCGAAGACGACGAGGCGCGCGTCGACGCCGCGGCGCCGCAGAGCCTCGGCGTTCGTCCACGGCACTCCGGCCGTATTGACCGGGCAGAGCGTGACCCGAAGGGGTCTGTCAGCCACGCGCGTGCGCGCGCGAGTCGACGGGCGCGCCGTCGAAGTCGACCTGGTCGAAGTAGCGCAGGCTCGTGCGGCCGGGCCGAATCCGCGAGCGGAGCGCGGCGAGCTCCTCGTCCGAGATCTCCCCGAGCGCCCGCTTGACCCCGAGGTAGGGAAGGTTCAGGTCGTCCTGGTAGACGATCGTCGAGATGCGCGGGTTGATCTCGATCACGTGCTCGCCGACGAGCTGGATGTTGAAGAACCACTCGATCCCGAGCTCCTCGACGAGCGTGTCGGCGATTCTCATCAGCTCCTCGTCCTCGAGCGTGACGAAATGCATGGCGAGCCCGGCGCGCATCGCCTCGCGTGTCTTCGGATGGCCGAGGACGACGCGCTTCCCGTCGGCGATGCCGTCGATCGTGCGCTCGCCGCCGGTCGCCAGCTCCATCACGAGCAGGTCGGGGCCGCCCTCGTCCGGGAGCAGCTCGACCGCCTCCTCGAGTCGCATCGCCACGGAGCCGGGCCGCTCGCTCAGCAGCTGGTGGGCGCGGTCGACGGTGGGGTCGAGGATCCGGAAGCCGCGCGAACCTGAGGAGAACACGGGCTTGAAGCAGACCGGCCGCTCGGGATAGCCGAGCTCTCTCGCCGCCGCCGCCACCTCGTGCGCGCCGTTGACGCGGCGGAAGTCCGGCCCCTTCACACCGAGCCGCTGTAGCAGCGCGTAGGTCTCCGCCTTGTCGTTCGAGCGGTGGATCGTGTCCGGCGAGGAGACGAGTACCGGGACCGGGAAGCGCTCCCGGTGCGCGGCCAGGCCTTCGAGGTCGAAGGACGACTGTGGCAGCACGACGTCGACGCTCTCCCGCTCGACGACGTCGAGCATCGCATCGGCGAAGCTCGGGTCGGAGCCGGCCGGGACGAGCTGGAAGGCATCGCAGAGGTGGCGTCCGACCGAGCGCTCGCTCATGTCCGTGCCGACGAGTCGGACGGTCCGCTCCCCGTTCGCGCGGAGACCTTTCAGGAGCGCGGCGGTGCCGGGAGCGCCGGCCGCGCTCACGAGGACGGTGACGTCCTTCACGCCAGGTCGATCCTGTCCGCGGCCAGCTGGTCGAGCCGGCGTTCCTTCTCCTCCTCGAGCATCGCGCGCATCGTCTCGCCCATGCGCGTGCCGGGATAGACCCAGATCTCGGGGTGGGTGAGCAGCTGCAGCCAGGCGAAGGCGCCGGAGCGAAGCTCCTCGTGCGGGCAGCCCGAGCGCCAGCGCTGGTTCGAGTCGGAGCGGTAGCCCTCCGGGTCGAACCACGGCGGCTGCATCACGTTGATCGCGTTCTCGACCGGCGCGCTCATGTACTCGGGATCCGGGTTGTGCCAGGCGATGACCGGGTCGAAGCGCTCGTCGAGGTCGACGCGCGGATAGACGGCATGGAGGCCGACGCGGTGACCAAGCTCGCGCAGGCGTGCGAGCGCTCGCTCGCCCTCGGACGAGCTCAGGTTGTAGAAGACGGAGCCGGTCATCAGGAAGTACGTGGCCTGCGCGTCCGCCTCGGCCTCGAGCTCCGCCATCCGCAGGGCGGCGTCGAGCGAGAGGTCGACGTCGTGGCGCAGGAGCAGGTCGCCTTCGGCGGGTGCGCCCTCGAAGTGCGCGAACCGGTAGCCGCCCGACCGCGCGGCCTCGAGCAGCTCCCGGTAGTGGTCGAGGTCGAAGGCGCAGCTCATTCGACGATCACCTCGAGCAGTCGCGCGGCGTCCTCGGCGCGCTGCAGTGCCTCGACGGAGGTATCTGCGGTCGCGATCACGTAGCCGCGGCGGTCGCCGTCGAGCCGCACAGGGCGAATCGTCTCGCCCACCTGGAGGTAGGTGTCGGCCTGGACGACGCCCCTGGCGGCGAGGACGGGCTCGAGCGGGCCGACCGACCGAACCTTGCCGGTCGGCAGCGGGCCGGGCTGTGCGGTGAGGAAGCGGATCGCGAGGGGCTGCTTGAACCTGGGGAGAACGAGCTCGTCCGGGATCGTCTCGCCGAGCGCCTGCCGGATCGCCACCTCGACGAGGTCGACGCCGACGGCGTGGCGGACGAGGTCGGCCATCTGGCCGCCGGGAATGCGCGCTGCGACCTCGACGACGCGCACCGAGCCGTCGTCGGAGACGAGCAGCTGCGGGAAGGCGATGCCGTCCCGCAGGCCGAGCGCGTGCACGGCGTGGACCGCGACGCGCTCGGCTTCCGCGAGCACGTCGCCGTAGATCGACGCCGGATAGACGTGGATCCAGCCGACGCCGAAGCCGATCCCCGGCGGCCTCAGCCGGTCGGAAAGCGTCAGTGGAAACGCCTCGCCGCCGCGGGCGATCACGATCCCGTTCAGCTCGAGCCCGTCGTGGAAGCTCTCGACGATCGCCTCCTCGGTCGGCGATTCTGCGAGCGCGACGTGCAGATGAGCGTCGAGCTCGTCCTGCGACTCGATGTAGAAGATGCCGCGCTGGCCGCCGGAGTCGGCAGGCTTGAGCACGGCCGGGGTCCCGGAGGCCCCGAGCGCTGCCCGGGCGCTCTGCAGGTCTCGCGCGCCGGCAAAGCGGGGCTGTGGCACGCCCGCGTCGGCGAGCGTCCGGCGCATCGCGATCTTGTGCGTCATCAGGTGGGCCGTGTCGGTTCCGATCCCCGGCAGCCCGAGTTGCTCGGCGACGGCCGCGACGACGGGCACCGCCCGGTCCGCAGACACGGTCAAAACACCGTCGACCGCGTGCCGGCGGCCGACTTCCGTGACGGCCGCGACGTCGGTGAAGTCCACCGCCTCTCCCTCGTCTGCCACCTGCAGGCCGGGCGCATCCGGGTTCCGGTCGACCGCGACGACCCGGTGGCCGAGCTCCTGCGCGCGCAGGATCGACCGACGTTGGTGGCGCCCCGCGCCGACGAAGAGAACCGTGCTCACGTCGCGCGCGATGCTATCCGCGCGCTTGGGCTCAGGCGTTGCTGGACGCGTTGAAGCCGGGCAGGAGGAACGCCAGCTTCTTCGCGCGGGCGATCTCGCAGCCGTTCCGGGCCGAGAGCGCCACCCAGACCCGCTTGCCGCGGAAGGTGCCGACGATCTGGGCCTGCTGCGGGCCGCCGTAGAGCTCGGTGCACATGGCGCGCCTCGGAGTGGGGGCGAACGGCGCGGAGCGCGAAGTCAGCTTCTCGCAGGCCGCTCCCGGCCGGGGCAACGTGCCGGCTGTCGGCGCACAGCGGAGCGTGTAGCTCTTGGCATTGGCGTCAGCGTCGCGGCCCTGTGGCCAGACGGTGATCCGCAGGTCGGTGGCGGCGCCTCCGGTGCCGGCGGATCCTGCTCCACAGCCGACAGCGGCGGCGATGATTGCGGTGAGGACGGCAAACCGCATCTGGGGGACAGGGTAGCGCGTCGATAGACTCGCCGCGATGCTCGCAGGCAAGCGGATCTTCATCACCGGCGGCGCCGGATTCATCGGCACGACGCTTGCCCGCAGGCTCGTCGACGACAACCAGGTGATCGCGGTCGACAACCTCCACCGCGACGCGCTTTCGGGCACGCCGCTGGCGGAGCACCCCAACTTCACGCTCCACCAGGCGGACGTCCTCGACGAGGACGCCATGCGCAAGCTCTCGGCGGGCGCGACGCACATCGTCCATTGCGCTGCGATTGCCGGCGTAGACACGGTGCTCGAGAGCCCGGTGCGGACGATGCGGGTGAACGTGGTGGGCACATACAACGTGCTCGAGGCGGCGATCGGGACGCTCGACACCGTCGAGCGGTTCATCGACTTCTCGACGAGCGAGGTCTTCGGCACGCATGCGTTCCGGGTCCAGGAGGGCCAGGTCTCGACGATCGGCTCGGTCGGCGAGGCGCGCTGGACCTACGCCGTGTCCAAGCTGGCCGGCGAGCACATGTCCCACGCCTACCACGACGAGCTCGGGCTGCCCGCCGTCACGGTGCACCCCTTCAACGTCTACGGCCCGGGCCAGATCGGCGGCGGCGCGATCCGCGCCTTCATCGAGAACGCGCTCGCCGGGCGCGACCTCGCGATTCACGGCGACGGCTCGCAGATCCGCGCCTGGTGCTACGTCGACGACATGGTCGCGGGCACGCTCGCCTGCCTCGAGCACCAGGACGCGGTCGGGCAGACCTTCAACATCGGCAACACCCGCTCGACGGTGACGATCTACGACCTCGCACAGCGGGTCAAGCGGCTCACCGGCGCGGATGTCGACATCACGTTCCAGCCGCTGCACTACGCGGACGTCGAGCTGCGGATCCCGAACGTCGAGAAGGCGCGCGAAGTGCTCGGCTTCGAGGCGAAGGTCGACCTCGACGAGGGCCTCGAAAAGACGATCGCTTGGTACCGAGAGAAGGCACTGAGCCCGTCCGCCTAGCGTTCCCGGAGCTCGGGGCGGCGGAGCTGGCCGAGGTGCGCGCCGTGCTCGAGTCGGGTGCGCTGACGATGGGGCCGAAGGTGGAGGAGCTCGAGCAGCTCGTCGCTGCGGCTTGCGGGGTCGAGCATGCCGTCGCCGTCGCGAACGGCACCGCCGCGTTGCACCTCGCCGTGCTCGCGCTCGAGATTGGCGAGGGCGACGAGGTGATCGTCCCCGCCTACACGTTCCCGGCCACCGCCAACGTGGTGCTGCTCGCGGGCGCGACACCCGTGCTCGTCGACGTCGATCCCGCGACCTTCAACCTCGATCTCGGCAAGGTGTACGACGCCGTGACGCCGCGTAC
>JAWVCV010000156.1:0-12226 GCA_033858115.1 Gaiellaceae bacterium | reverse complement strand
TCCGAGATCATTGCGAACGAGAAGCCCTGCTCCTCGGCGCGTCGCGCGTCGCGCACCAGGTCGAGGGGGCGGTGCTCCTCGGACGAGAGCCAGTAGCCGAACTCGGTCATGGAGCGCTTCGTTCCGCGCGCTCCTGTCCCCGAAACTACCGAAGCCGCCGCAACGGCACGACCGTCGCCGGGCCGACGTTGCCGCCGCGGTCGACCGCCGCCAGCTCGACGGCCGTGCGCACGCGGGATCGCGCGATCGTCACGGTCGGCCTTGTCACTGTCAACGTCCGACTCCCCAGCTTGACGCGGTAGGCGCGCACGCCGCCGGGATCGCGAACGGCCGGCCAGGAGAGGACGACCGCCCTGGCCGTGAGGCGGATGGCGATGCTGCGGACCGCCGGCGGAGGGACCGTGTCGCGGACGAGCCTGCCCTGGGCGTCGACCACCCCGAGCCCGAGCCGATAGCGAATCGTCACGGGTGGACTCAAGTGCCCGACCGGGTCCGCGGCTCGGACGGAGTAGGAGCTCGTTTCCGTCTCGCCCGGAGGGAGCGTCGTCGAGGCGGTCGGTAGCTGCCGGAGGAAGCGATCGTCCTGGTAGACGCGGTAGCTGACGGGGCCGACGTCGTCGGCCGACGGCTGCCAGGAGAGCCGCACCAGGCCGTTCCGGTCCGTGGCCGTCAGCCCGGTGGGTGTCGACGGGGCGGCGCGGTCGGCCGAGTCGAGCCGCTCCAGGAAGAGCGAGTCCTGCGCGTCGGCCCACGTCCCGGCGTGCCCGTAGTAGTCGTCGCGGCCGGCGTCGAGTACGTGGGCCTCGAGCTCGTTGCCGGAGAGCGACGCGTTCATCAGGTCGTTCTCGGCGTCGCAGACGTGCCCGTCGAGACAGTGGTGCGGCGCGGTGCTCGCGACGGCCCCGAGCACGTGAACGAGCTCGTGGATCGCGACGACCGGGCGCAGGCTGTCGGTCTCCTCGGCCTCGCAAGAGTCGAGATAGACGACGGCGAACCCGGGCAGGAACTTGCCGCCTGATGTCCCCTGCCCGCAGACGTGATTCTCCCCCGTCTGGCCCGTCGGCCCGTCGTAATAGACGAGGTACGCCTTCTCGACCTGGTTGAAGTCGTGGTCGACCGCGAGCAGCAGCCGGATCGTCGTGAAGGCGTTGACGACGTCCGGCACGCTCTGAGGCAAGGTCACAGCTGTGATGTCGAGCGCCCCGAACGGCGTCGAGCAGGCGCCCGGGAAGAGGTCGAAGCGGGGGGTGCGAGTGGCGTCCTGCCCTCGCCACCACGCGTCGATCGCCGCCATGTCGCCGACGATGCGCGGCGCCCAGAATCCCAGCCGGTCGGGGGCACCAGGGTCGCGGACGTAGGCGACGTGAACGGCGAAGCCGGGCCTCGCATCGGGAACCCGGTCCGCGGCCGCCGAGTCGGCGCCGCACCAGGGCAGCGGTGTGGAGGCCTGAGCCGGTGCAGTCGACCCGAGCGCACACAGCGCCAGGGCTACGAGCAGCCGCTTCACGCCGACACCGTACTGGAGGTGGCCGCTACCGGCGCAGGCGCGCCAGGGCGCGCTCGGTCCAGGTCTCGCGCTCGCGGTCGAAATGGCCGGCCATCGCCGACCGGTACGGCCCCGCGATTCGGCTGGCGTAGGCGGCAAAACCTTCTCGTCGAAGTGGCTGCCAGTCCTCGCGGTAGGGCGTGACGAGATGATCGCGCCCGACCTGCCGGGCCGAGAGGAGAAACGCGAGACCGATTCCCGACGACACCTCGAGCAGCGGCCGCCGTTCGCGGGCCGCCGTTCGCCGCAGCCCTGCGTAGAGCCCGGCGAGCTCCTGCGCCGAGGGGAGGTCGCTCGCGCTGGAGCGCAGCTCCGCCACCGACCTGCGCAGCTCGGCAAGCTCGAGCGGCGGCAGGTCGACGAGCCGGGCCGTCGTGCCAGAGGCGCCTTCGAGTGCGGCGAGGAGATCGTCGACGCTGCCGAGTTCTGCCTCCTCGGCCAGCACGCCGGCCCGCTTCAGCTCCGTCACGAGCGACTCGAGGTAGACCCGGGACCCCCGCGAGATGTCCGAGGCGGCAGCCAGCAGCCAGAGCGGGGAGAAGCCGAACGCTGCGATCGAGCCGAGCTCGACGACGTTGCCCGCGGTCTTGCGCTTCATCAGCTCACCAGCGCCTGGCTGACCTGTGGGCGCCTCTCGCTCGACGTCGCCGACGAGCTCGATCGCGATCCGGAGCAGGTTCTTGGCCGTCGCCTCGTAGAGCCGCGAGCGGCGCGCGAAGCGGGGGAGGACGACCTCGGCGGTCTCGTGCACGGCGCCTCCGAGCGCCGCAGCGAGCGCGCGGAACCCACGCTCCGGGAGCGAGGCGAGGAAGGTGCCGTGCCGTGCCACGGCTACGATGATCACATGGCCGCCGTCGACACGCTGGAAACGCTCCTGCGCAGGTCGTTCCCCGACGCGAGCGAGCTCGCCGTCGAGGACCGGACCGGCGGCGGAGACCACTTCCAGGTGACGGTCGCGAGCGGCCGCTTCGACGGGCTCTCGCTCGTCGAGCAGCACCGGCTCGTCTACGAGGCGCTCGAGGCGCCGCTCGGCGACGGGTCGATCCACGAGCTCCGGATCAAGACGAGAGGACTGGCATGAGCGAGCTGCGAGCGCAGATCAAGGAGATCATCGAGAACGAGCCGGTGACCGTGTTCATGAAGGGCACTCCGCAGCTTGTGATGTGCGGGAACTCCGACCGGGCGTTGCGGGCGCTGCGGGCGGTCGGAGCGCCGGTGACGGCAGTCGACGTCCTGCCCGACCCGCAGATCCGCCAGGAGCTCTCGGCGCTCTCGGGCTGGCCGACGATTCCGCAGGTCTTCATCAAGGGCGAGCTCGTCGGCGGCGCCGACATCGTCGAGGAGCTGCACGCGAGCGGCGAGTTGCAGGCCAAGCTCGACGAGGCGCTCGGCACGCCCCGCGAGGCGACGGAACGCGTCGCAACCGTGGCTTAACGCGGCTCTTAATCCCTGTTAAGACCCCGCGGCTAGAACAAGGCACGTGAACCGACGCGTCACGCTTGCCCGCACCGGAGCTTTCGCCGCCGCCTCCCTCCTCGGTGGCCTGGTTGCGCTCGGTGGCGCTGCGGTCACGGGCGACCTGGGCGGTGGTACGACAACTGTGGTGCGGACATCCCCTGCCCCCACTGCCGCCGCTCAGGTCGCTGACAAGGGGCTGCTGACCGTCAGCGAGATCTACTCGCGCGCCGCGCCCGGCGTCGTGCAGATCACCTCCAGCCGGGCGGCGGGCGACAACCGCACGCTCTCCCCTTTCAATCCGCCCCGGGTGCAGCAGCAGCAAGCGCTCGGCTCGGGCTTCGTGATCGACAAGGCCGGCCACATCGTCACGAACTACCACGTGATCGAAGGGGCCGGACAGATCGAGGTCAGCTTCTCGAACCAGGACACGTTGCGCGCCACCCTCGTCGGCAGCGACCCCTCCACCGACATCGCCGTGCTCCGGGTGGGCGCGAGCTCGGGGGGCCTGACCCCGCTCGAGCTCGGCGACTCGGCCGGCGTCCGCGTCGGCGACCCGGTCGTCGCGATCGGGAATCCCTTCGGGCTCGCGCGCACCGCGACGGCCGGCATCGTCAGCGCCGTCCAGGAGCGCACGATCACGGCCCCCAACGGCTATCCGATCGACCACGTGATCCAGACCGACGCGCCGATCAACAGCGGCAACTCGGGCGGCCCGCTCCTGAACGCCCAGGCGCGGGTGATCGGCGTCAACTCGCAGATCGCGCCCGCGACCGGCTCGTCCGGCAACGTCGGGATCGGATTCGCCGTCCCCTCGAACACCGTCAAGGAGGTCGTGGCCCAGCTCGTCGCCACGGGGAAGGTCGACCGCGCCTACCTCGGGATCGGCGGCAGCACCGTCACCGAAGACCTCGCGCGGGTGCTCAAGCTGCCCGTCGATTTCGGCGTCCTCGTCGAGCGCGTCGGCGACGGCACCGCCGCAGCTCGAGCCGGTCTCGAGGCCGGCACGTCGTCGGTCGTGGTCGCGGGCGAGAGCTACATGCCCGGCGGCGACCTGATCGTGGCGGTCGACGGCCGCCGCGTCTCCTCTCTCGAGGAGCTCCGCGACGCGCTCGCCGACCACAAGCCCGGCGACAGGGTCGAGCTCGGGATCTACCGCGGCAACGAGCGCCGCTCGCTCGCGGTCACGCTCGGGCGCCAGCCCGCGTCGACGTCGTAGCGCGCGCGTCTGTGTGACTAACCTTGCGGCGTGGAGCCGCACGAGACCCGCCCGGGCAGCCTGACTCTCGAGGACGAGCTCCTCGAGGAGGACGAAGAGCTCTGGGTCGAGGACACTGACGACGACCGCTCCGGCTGGTTCTGCGTGCGCACCGATCCGTTCCCCTGTCCCGCGACCGGGTGCACCTACGTCGCCGTCTTCATGACCGCCGCTCACCTCGTGCTCGTCTGGGAGGAGCGGGACGACCCGAACCTGCTCTGGCATGCGCAGCGTGCCAAGGAGGTCGGTCGCAACCCGCGGGTCGTGCCCTACGAGCGCGGCTTCGGGCCGAGCGCTTCCTACTACGCGTGGGAGGCGGCCGGGCGCCCGGTCCACGCGGTGCGTGGAAGCTGACTTCGGCCGCAGCCTGACGATCGGCGTCGAGGAGGAGCTTCTGCTCCTGGACCCCGACACGCTGGCGCTGGCCCCCGGGGTGGAGCGGCTCCTCGGGCCGCCTGGTCTCAAGACGGAGCTCTTCTCGTGCCTCGTCGAGACCAATACGCCGGTCTGCGACACCGTCCAGGAGGCCGCGGGCGAGCTGCGCAGGCTCCGGCGCGAGGTGCGCGAGGCGGCCGCCGAGCTCGGGCTCCTCGTCGCCGCCGCAGGAGCGCACCCGTTCTCGCTTCCCGAGGAGCAGCAGATCGTGGCCGAGGCCCGCTACGTGAAGATGCTCGAGGAGCTGGGGCCGAAGATGCGGCGCCAGCTCGTCTGCGGCTTGCACGTCCACGTCGGGATGGAGAGCTTCGACGCGTGCCTCGAGACGCTTGCGGCGCTCGTGCCCTGGCTGCCGGCCGTGCTGGCGCTCTCGCTCAACTCGCCCTACCTCGCCGGCGAGGAGACAGGCGTGCTCTCCGCCCGTGCCGGGCGCCTGCTCGAGCTGCCGCGCGGCGGCCCGCCGCCGCCGTTCGCGTCGCCCGAGGACTGGGCGCGGCGGATCGCGGCGACCGGCCAGGACTACACGCGCAGCTGGTGGGACGCGAGGCCGCATCCGCGGCTCGGGACGCTCGAGATCCGGATCGCCGACCAGCCGACGCGCGTCGAGCGAACGGTCGCGATCACGGCGCTCGTGCAGGCGCTCTGCGCCGCCCGGCCACGGGGGGACGCGCCGCAGCCCGAGGCCTACCTCGCCCGCCGAGCCGCGGCCGCGAAGGGGGAGGCGCCGACGGACGAGCTGCTGGCGCTCGTCGAGCCCGCCGCCCGCGAGCTCGGCACGTGGGAGCTCGTCGAGGCGCTGAAGGCTCCAGTTGAGGCGCTCCGCCAGCTGGAGGTCGGCCACGGCGACGGGCTCGAGGCAGTGGCTGCCGACCTCGTGCAGCGCACTGCTCGCTAGCATCAGGGCAATGGCGATCGTCAGCGACACGATCCAGGTCAACGGCGTCCGTTGCGAGCGCTGCGTCGGCCGGCTCGCGGGGACACTTCGCCAGCACGACGGCATCGAAGCCGCGAACGCGAACCTGATGGGACTCGTCTCCCTCTCCTGGGACGACGAGCAGACGACGCGTGCGGCGATCGTCGAAACGCTCGAGCGCGGCGGCTTTCCGGAGCTGCAACAGGTCTGAGCACGGAATAGCGAGGCGGCCGCGGTCGTTCTCAGGCTCGAGACGGACGATTGTTAGGGTGGCCGGGTGAGCGAGTCCGGCGCAGCCGATCCCGAGGAGGATGCGGGGCGGCGCATCGCGAGCGAGGCTCGCGAGCGCGTCCGCTTCGAAGAGGAGGCGCTCGAGCTCGCCGACCAGGTCTACCGTGTCGCACGCCGGATGGTCGGTACGCGAGAGGAGGCCGAGGAGTTGGTACAGGACACCTACGCTCGTGCGTTCCGAGGCTGGAAGTCATTCACGCCCGGGACGAACATGCGCGCCTGGCTCCTCCGGATCCTCACGAACCTGAACACAGACCGCGGCCGCAAGGTGCAGCGGACGCCGGATCTCCAGCCGCTCGAGGAGAGCGACTACTACCTCGCGAACAAGATGGCGGCGGTCGAGGGCGAGCAGGCGCTCGAGCAGGAGCGCGTTGTCGAGCGGCTCTCGCAGGGCGGCGTCGTCGACGCGTTGGCGGCGCTCCCGCATGACTTCCGCGACGTGGTTGTCCTCGTCGACCTGGGCGAGTTCAGCTACGCCGATGCCGCCCAGATCCTCGACATCCCGATCGGTACAGTCATGTCGCGCCTGCACCGCGGCCGCCGTATCCTGAAGAAGACCCTGGCCGAGGAGAGCCTCACGTGAGTCACGACGCCGACTGCGAGAAGTGCGAGGAGCTGCTGCAGGGCTACCTGGACCGCGACCTCACGCAGGACGAGGTGCTGATCGCCGAGGTGCACCTGGACGGCTGTGACTACTGCCGCCGCCGCTACCGCTTCGAGGCCCATCTCCGCCGCTACATCCGGGTCTCGGCGAGCGAGCGCATGCCGGCGGGCCTGCTCGCAAAGCTCGCGGAGCTCCGGGGGCCCGCAGCCGAAGGCCTCTAGGTCTAGCCGGGCCCGCGCTGCGGTCCGACGATGACGACGAGCCGCTTCGCGTTCGCGCCTCCGGGCAGCGGGCGCGTGACCACGCCGAGTTGCCGCGCGAGCCGTACGGCGATCAGGCGCCCGCCCGGCGCGTAGTAGACGGCGCTCTGCGGATAGTCGAAGCGATCGGCCCGGCGGACCTTCTTCACCGTGTAGGCGAGCGACTGGATCCGGCTTGCCGCCTGGCGCGTCCAGTTGATGTCTCCGGCTCCGTTGAGGACGTCGACCTGGATCTGCCACGGCTTCGGCAGGGTGGCGGCCTGCGCGACGACCGGGTCGATCGCGGCGGCCTGCGGCCCGCGGGCGGCCGGCACGAGCACGAACGCGACGAGCGCCATCAGGGCGGCGGAGAGCGCGGCGACGCCGACGAGGCGCGCCACCGGGTTCACGTCGAGCGGCCGGGGCGGGACCGGGAGGCCTGCGAGCGAGCGCGCCTCGCGCCGGTCGATCTCGAGCGCGCTGGCGAGCAGGAGCGTCGCCTCGATCGCGGTGTCCGGGGAGGGGAACCGGTAGACACGGCCCTCCTCGAGCCACTGCACCTGGTCCGCGGTCAGTCCGGCGCGCTTCGCCGCCTCTTCGACGGTGAGCTGACGGTGTAGCCGCGCTGCCTCGAGCGGGCTGCGGTCGGAGGCGTACTCGAGGATCTGCGGGATCGGCTGGACGAGCTCCATTTGCTCTACATCGGTTCGTCGGGCCGGCTTCTGAACCTCTCCGGCAACTCACGACGGTAGTCCACGTCTCCCGGCGAGCCGAGGTCGTCGCACGGCACCAGCAACGGCTCGAGGCCTCGCAGCCCTTCGTCGGGAACCTCGTCCCACAGCGAGCGTGCGAGGAGGAGCGGATGGCCCCGGTCGCCGCCGTAGCTCGCCGCAACGAGTGGGGCGCCGGTCTGCTCCCACGCTGCGACGACGCGGTCGATCGCGGCCGGCGCCAGGTCGGGGCCGTCGGCGAGGACGACGACCGCGGCCTCGGCGTCCTCCGCGAGCGCGGCGAGACCGCAGCGAAGCGACGCCCCCGGGCCGCGCGCCCAGTCGGGGCAATGGACGGCCCCCTCGAGCTCGTAGGCGCCCGAGACGACGATCACCTGGGTGAGCGCCTGCAGGCGCTCGAGCACGCCCGGCAGGAGCAGCTGCTGCTTCGGCGCGCCGAACCGCGTCGCCGCGCCCGCGGCGAGGACGACGGCGCCGATCAGGACTCCTGGACCGTGACCTTTCGGATCACGACCGGCTGCGACGGGGGCCCATCGCCGGTGCCGAGCGCGTCGATTGCCGCGACGGTGTCGAGCCCGTCCGTGACCTTGCCCACGATCGCATAGTCGGGTGGAAGGCCCGCGTCCGCGCCGCTGACGACGAAGAACTGGCTGCCCGAGGTTCCCGCGGGCTCCGCTGGCGTCTTGGCCATCGCGACGACTCCGCGCGTGTAGGCGGCGGTCTTCGGTGGCGGATCGACAGTCTGGTAGCCGGGGCCCCCGCCACCGGTGCCGGTCGGATCGCCGGCCTGGATCACGAAGCCGGGGACGACGCGGTGGAACGCGACTTCGTCGAAGAAGCCATCACGCGCAAGCGAGACGAGCGAGGCGGCTGTTTTCGGGGCCTGCTTCTGGTCGAGCTGGATCGCGAAGACGCCGCAGTTCGTCTCGAGGACGAGCGTGTAGGTCTTCGTGGCGTCCAGTGGCTTCGAGGGTGCACTGGCGTCTCGGCTCTCCGGCGCCGGCGCCTTGACAGCCTGGCACGCGCTCGTCGCGCTCGCCGTCGTCGCCGGTGCTGCGGCAGGCTTGCCATCGCCGCTTCCACAGCCGGCGACCCCGGCGACGAGCGCGAGCAGGAGGAAGAGACGGCTTACGTGCATCCAACGAGCTTGCGCCATTGCGAGGTCACCCTTTCGACGTAGGCCACAGTCTCGTCGTTCGGTCGGCTGCCGTTCCTGTCGACTGCGGTCGGGCCGGCGTTGTAGGCGGCCAGCGCGAGCTCCGTCGACTGGAACCGGTCGAGCAGCTGGCGCAGGTAGCGCGCGCCGGCGAGCACGTTCTCGGCTACGTGGTAGGGATCGAGGTCCAGCTCCGCGGCCGTCGACGGAAGCACCTGCAACAGCCCATGAGCTCCGGCCGAGGAGCGCGCATTCGCGTCGAGGTTGGATTCGACCTTGGCCACGGCGACGATCATCGCCAGCGGCAGCCCGGTGTCGGCGGCGGCGGCACGGAACTCGTCCCGCAGGTCGCGAGGCACCGGACAGGGGTTTGGCGGCCTGTCCATCGGCAGCGCCGACGGCGCCTGCAGAACGACCGGCTGGCCTGCGCTCGCGTTGCCGGCCACGACCACCACGCCTCCGGAGAGGGTGGCGACGAGCATCAGGCAGAGCAACCTCAGGCGCATGGATCGCGGATCGTAGCGCGCTAGAGCGCTTCGACCGCCCGCCGCACGAGCGTGCGCGCGATCTCCACCTTGTACGCGGTGCCCGGCAAAGGCGTGGAGCGGTCGAGTCCCTCCGGGGAATCGAGGAGCCACGGGATGGGCGCCGCACCGGCAAGCGCGACTCGCGTCTCCCCGCCGCTGCGCGCGGCCGCGACCCCGACGAGCGCGAACGCAAAGCGCCGGCGGTCCATCGCCTTCAGGTAGACGCTGCTGCCGACTTCGGGCAGCTCGAGCTCGAGGATCAGCTCGCCCGGCTCGAGCGTCGTCGTCTGGCGGTCGTCGTCGGTCGGGAGGCGGTAGAGGTCGGCCACGCCGAGCTCCCGGCGGTCGGTCCGAATGCGGGCATCGAGAGCGAGCAGCGCCGCTGCGGGATCGGAGGGGTGCGCGGAAGCGCAGCGGCCGTTGCCGAGGAAGGCGTGCTCGCGGTGCTGTCCTTCCTTCGCGTGGCACTGGTCGCCGCCATGCAGCCAGCACGGGAACTTGAGCCGCCAGTACCAGCAGCGCGTCGCCTGGAGCAGGTTGCCCCCGATCGTGCCCATGTTCCGCAGCTGCGGCGAGGCGGCGAGCCTGCATGCCTCGCGGAGGGCGGCCGGGATCTCGGCGGACGCCTCGAGCTCGGCCAGCGTCGTCCCCGCGCCGATCGTGCGGCCGGCGATCCCGCGCGGCACGACGTCGCCCACGTCGACGAGCACGTCGGTGTCGACGATCCCGTCGCGGAGGAGTGGCACGAGCTCGGTCCCGCCGGCCAGCGCGCGACCGCCTGCGAGGGCGGCCACGGCGGCGTCGAGTGTGCTAGGCCGCTCCAGCCGCAACGGGCTCCTTCTTCCTGTCCTCCGCCTCGCGGAGCGCGCGCAGGATCTCCTCGCGCGTGATCGGCAGCGAGGTCACGTCGGCGCCCGTGGCGTCGCGGATCGCGTTCGCGATCGCGGCCGCGGTTGGCACGATCGGCGGCTCGCCGAGCCCTTTCGAGCCCAGGTTCGTCAGGTGCTCGTCGGGTACGTCGACGAGGTCGCAGACGATCTCCGGCACGTCCGCGATCGTCGGCAGCTTGTACGCGTCGAGGGTCTTCGTCAAGACGATCCCGGTGGCGGGGTCGTCGAGGCGCACCTCGGAGAACGTGTGCCCGAGGGCCTGGATGATCCCGCCCTCGATCTGGCTGCGGGCGCCGAGCGGGTTGATCACGCGGCCGACGTCGTGGATCGCGACGATGCGCTCGACGAGGACCTCGCCGGTGCCGACGTCGACCGCCACCTCCGCCAGCTGGATCCCGAACGTGAGCACGCGCATGCCCGTTGGGTTGGGGCCGCGCGCGCCCTTGCCAAGGATCTGGCCGTCGTCGAGCAGGCCCGTGATCTCCTCCAGCGGCCACGAGCCTCCGTCCGAGGAGACGATGTCGCCACCCTGGAGCGACAGCAGGCGCTCCTCGCGCTCGAACCGCTGGGCGGCGAGCTCGATCACCTGGCGCGCGGCGTCGGCGGCGGCAGACCGCACGGCTGGGCCCATCGACGGCAGCGTGGAAGAGCCGCCCGAAATCGATGCGAACGGCCCGCGGGCCGAGTCCCCGATCTGCACCTCGATCCGCTCGAGCGGCAGCCCAAGCTCTTCGGCGGCGATCATCGCCACCGCCGTGCGCGTGCCCGTCCCGATGTCCTGCATCGCGGTGACGACATTCGCGCGGCCGTCGGAGCCGAGCCGTACCCAGGCGTAGCTCGGCGGGCCGCCGCCGCCGTACCAGATCTGGCTCGCCATCCCCATCCCGCGCTTCCAGATCTCGTCCGAGCGGGCGCGCACCTCGTGGCGCCGCTCCCAGTGCGGCTCGGCGCGCCGGTAGCACTCCATAAGGTTCTTCGAGGAGTACGGACGGCCGTCCATCGGGTCGGCGTGGGAGTAGTTCAGCTTGCGCAGCTCCAGTGGGTCGACGCCGAGCTTTGCCGCGAGCTTGTCCAGCATGCACTCGAGCGACCACGTTCCCTCGACGAAGCCGGGAGCGCGGAAGGCGGCCATCGGCGGTAGGTTGAGCTTCGCGCCGTGCTCGACGGTGCGGACGTTCTCGCAGGCGTAGAGGAGCTGCGTCGGCCCGGCGGTCGGCGCCAGCCAGCCGCCGCCCCCGACCGCGCACGTGAACTCCCCGCCAAGCGCCGTCAAGGTCCCGTCGGCCCGACCGGCGGCGGTAACGCGCTGCACGGTGGCGTTCCGGTTCCCGCCGACGACGTTTTCCTCGCGGCGCGAGAGCGCGCAGCGCACAGGGCGGCCCGTTCGCTTTGCCAGCTCGGCGGCGAGCAGGACGTAGTTGCCGACGCCGTTCTTGGCGCCGAAGCCGCCGCCCATGAACTCGCAGACGACGCGCACCTTGTCCGGCGGTAGCTGCAAGGACTCCGCGAGGTCGTTCCGGATGCCCCAGATGTACTGCGTCGAGATGTAGACGTCGATCGAGTCGCCGCGCCACTCGCAGACGCACTGGTGCGTCTCCAGCGGGTTGTGGTTGAGCGTCTGCGTGCGGTACTCGGCTTCGACCACCGCGTCCGCTTCGGACACGCCTCGCTCGTAGTCGCCACGCTCGTAGCGGCGCGAGTCGGCGATCAACGAGCCGCGTTCGACGGCCTCGAAGGGATCCAGCAGCGGCTCGAGCTCCTCCCACTCCACATCGATCAGCGCGACGGCCGCTCGCGCCTGCGAGAGGGTCTCGGCGGCGACCGCGGCGACGGCGCCTCCCTCGAAGCTCGTCTCCACGCCGACGCCGTCGACCTCGCCGGGCCCGATCACTCCCAGCACTCCCGGCGCGGCCGCTGCTGCCGTGAGGTCGATCCGGCTCACCCGGGCGCGCGCGTAGGGGCTGCGAAGGAGCACGGCGTCGCACAGTCCCGGCAGGCGGATGTCTCCCGTGTAGCGCGCTTCGCCGCGCGCCTTCTCGTGGCCGTCGATCCGGGGCGCGTCCTTGCCGACGACGGCGCCGGGGCCGGCCGGCCACTGGACGAGCCCGTCCTCCTCGACGAGCGTCCAGACCTCCTCGTAGCGCCCTTCGACCTCCTTCTCGCTCTTGATCAGTCGCGCCA
>JAWVCV010000155.1:0-6236 GCA_033858115.1 Gaiellaceae bacterium | reverse complement strand
GCCCCTCTCCGAGAGACCGCGGTAGACGAGCCGGTGCGAGGTGTGGTCGCGCCCGCCCTGTGACACGGGCCGGCCCTCGAGCAGCCGCAGCACCGTCACGAGCCCGGTGTCGAGGATCGGGATCGCGAGCACGAGCAGCGGCAACACGAGGGTTGCGAGCGTCGTTCCCGCGACCTTGTAGCTGGCGGCGAGCCCGAGCGAGCCGAGCGCCAGCCCGATCACCTGGCTGCCCGAGTCGCCCATGAAGACCGCTGCCGGGCGCCCGGGCCGGAGGTTGAAGGGCAGGAACGAGGCGCAGGCGAGCGCGAGCGCCGCGGCGACGACGAAGATGTCGCGGTTCGGGTTGACGGTCGCCGCCGCGATCGCGAAGAAGCTGCTCGCGACGAAGCCCATGCTCACGGCGAGCCCGTCCATGTTGTCGAGCAGGTTGAAGGCGTTCGTCATCCCGACGAGCCAGACGAGGCCGAGCGCCCACGCGAGCCTGTCGTTGTCGACGACCTCGACCGAGATCCCGCTGGAGAGCACGAGCGCCGCGGCGAGCACCTGGACTGCGAGCTTCGCGAGCGGGTTCAGCGCGCGGATGTCGTCGAGAACCCCGGCGGCGAAGAGGATCGCGCAGCCGGCCAGGATGGCAGCGGTCTCCCCCGTCGAGGTGATGCCCCCGAAGAGGAGCGCGGCGCCGACCGCAGCCGCGAAGCCGGCGAAGATGCCGACGCCCCCGAACGTGGGGGTCGTGGCGGTGTGCCACCGGTCCGCGCTGGGAGTGGCGCCGAAGAGCGCGGTGATCCGCGGCGAGCGCAGAAGCGCCCAGATCACCAGGGCGGTGACCGGCAGCGCCAGGAACGGCGCGGCGATGCTCACGAGGAGGAAGGGTAGAGCATGGTTGTTGGCACTTTGTGCGGATTACCCGAAGCGCTCAGGACGCTCCGTAGACTAGTTCGCGATGACGACGTATCTCGACCTGATCCGCTACCGCGAGCTCTTCGGCAGCCTGTTCCGGCGCGACCTGCGTGCCAAGTACAAGGGCTCGGCGCTCGGGCTCGCATGGTCACTCGCCCACCCCGTCGTGCTCATGCTCGTCTATCTCTTCGTCTTCAGCGTGATGCTGAAGATCCAGCCTGCGAATACCGAGCACTACTGGCTCTTTTTGCTCTCGGGCCTGCCGGTCTGGGTCTTCTTCGCCACCTCGGTCCAGTCGGCTTCCCGGAGCCTGCTCGAGAACGCCAACCTGATCCGCAAGGTCCGCTTCCCGCGCCAGCTCGTGCCGCTCTCGATGGTCGCGACGCAGCTCGTCGCTTTCGCCGTGATGCTCGCGATCGTCCTGACGCTCAGCCTCGTCTATGTGCCGGCCGCGCGTGACACCGCCTGGCTGGCGCTGCCGCTCGCCGCCCTCGTCGTCTGCCTCGTCACCGGCTTCTCGCTCGCGGTCGCGTCGCTGAACGCGATCTACCGCGACGTCGAGCACCTCATCGCGGCGTTGCTGCTGCCCTGGTTCTTCGTGACGCCGGTCCTGTACTCGCTGGAGTCGATCCCGGGCGTGCGGGACCATCCGCGCCTCGTCGACCTGATCCACTACGGAAACCCGCTGAGCCCGGCGGTCGAGGCGGTGCGCGGCCCGCTCTACTACGGCGTGCCGCCCGCGGCGGGCGACGTGCTCTACCTGGCGGTGGCCGCGGTCGTCTCGCTCGCCCTGGGGGCGCTCGTCTTCACGCGCGTCGACGACCGCGTGGCAGTCGAAGTCTGATCCGCCCGTCGAAGATGGCGGGCTCGCCGTCGGGCACGTAGGCGGGGAGGCCCTCGTGCTCGGCCGGCTCGAGACCGTGGAGGAGCGACGGCAGCAGGAGGGGGTGGGAGAACGTCGGATTACGGCCACCACCGGGAGCCCACGGCCGCAGCGAGCGCTCGCGCGTCTCGATCGAGCCGCCGACCGCCGCGAAGCCCTCAGCATGGGCGTCGAGGATCCGGCGCGACCAGTCGGGCTCGGGCAGCGCGCCCGCGACGAGGTGCGCGGTCGCGACGGCGTCGGCCTCGACGAGCGGCTCCTCCTGGGCCGCCAGCGCCGCCGCCGTCTCCGAGTCGTCGCCGCCCCGCACGACGACGGAGAGCCGCCGCTCGTCGATTCGCGGCTGCACCTCGGCGTCCAGCTCGAGCGCGTGCGAGCCGACCTCCGCGAACCAGAAGCGCAGCTCCTCGACGAGGTCGAAGGCGAGCCGATAGCGGCCGGGCGGCTGCGGTGCGCGCACGCGCAGTGCGACCTCGATCTCGTCGCCGGGCGCGACCGGGCCGCCGAAGTCGACCCGCGGGCCATCCCAGACGATCGCGTTGCCCCGGTCGTCGAGCCAGTGGTAGGAGAGCTTGACGCCGAGCTCGCGGCGGGTCCGCCAGGTCGCCGTGCCCGCGTTCTGGAGCACCACCTCGACGTGCGCCTCGGCGCCGGCCCGGAGCTCCGGCAGCTGGTACCCGAGCCAACGGACCGCGAGCGGGCCGGCGGGGATTGGATGCTCGCCGACACGCTCCATGCCGCAGCTAGCCTACTGCCGCGATGAGCGAGCCTCTTCTCGTCCGCGCTGCGCGCCTCGAGCCGACCGAGCGTACGCCGGTCTGGTTCATGCGCCAGGCGGGCCGCTCGCTGCCGGAGTACCGCGAGATCCGCAAGACCCACACGCTGTTCGAGGTCTGCTACGAGCCGGAGCTCTGCGCCGAGGTGACGTTGCAGCCGGTACGCCGCCACGACGTCGACGCGGCGGTGATGTTCGCGGACATCATGCTGCCACTGCTCGGGATGGGCGTGGACGTCGAGCTCGTCGAGAACGTCGGCCCCGTGATCGAGCGGCCGATCCGCTCGCTCGCCGACGTCGAGAAGCTCACGGTCCCCGAGCCCGAGGAGTCGGTGCCGTTCATCCTCGAGGCGGTCTCGATCGTCAGGCGCGAGCTGCGCGCGGACCAGGCCGTGATCGGCTTCTGCGGCGGCCCGTTCACGGTCGCCGGCTATCTGATCGAGGGGAAGCCGAGCCGCGAGTTCCTGAACGTGAAGCGGATGATGTACGCGGAGCCGGCGACCTGGCACGCGCTGATGGAGAAGCTGACCGAGGCCTTCTCGCGCTACGTCCAAGCCAAGGTGCGGGCCGGCGCGGACGTGATCCAGCTCTTCGACTCGTGGGTCGGGGCGCTGTCGCCGCAGGACTACGAGGAGTTTGTGCAGCCCTATTCCGCGCGCATCCTCGAGGCCGTCGACGTGCCGACGATCCACTTCGGCACGGGGACCGCGACCTTGCTCGAGCAGATGCGGGACGCGGGCGGCGACGTGATCGGGCTGGACTGGCGGATCCCGCTCGACTGGGGCTGGCAGCAGGTCGGCGAGGGCCGGGGGGTGCAGGGGAACCTCGACGGCGCGGTGCTCTTCGGACCCTGGGAGCGGATCGAGGCGGCGACGCTCGACGTGCTCGCTCGCGCCTCGGGCCGGCCCGGGCACATCTTCAACCTCGGGCACGGCGTCATGCCCGACACGGATCCGGAAGTGCTCGGCCGCCTGCGCGCGTTCGTGCACGAGCAAACGGCCCGCGTGCCCGCGTGAGCACGGCGGTCGTCCTGATGGCCTACGGCTCGCCGGACCGGGTCGAGGACGTGCCTGCCTACTACGCCGACATCCGGGGCGGCCGTCCGATCGATCCGGCGCACCTGGCCGACCTCGTCGCGCGCTACCGGCGGCTCGGGATCGAGGAGTCGAACCCGCTGAACGAGATCACCGAGGCGACGCGGGCGGCTCTGCAGGCCGACCTCGGGTGGCCCGTCTTCACGGGCATGCGCCACTGGCAGCCGCGAATTGCCGCGGCGGTCGAGCAGGCGCTCGCCGGCGGGGCGGACACGATCGTCGGCCTCGTGCTCGCGCCGCACTACTCCGGGATGTCGATCGGCAAGTACCGCGCGCAGCTGGTCCAGGCGATCGCAGATCGGGCCGAGCTCCGCTTCGTCGAGCGCTGGGGCGACGAGCCGGGGCTGATCGACCTCCTGGCCGAGCGCGTGAGCGGCACGAGCGCTCACGTCGTCTTCACGGCTCACTCGCTGCCCGCGCGGATCGTCACCGAGGGCGACCCGTACCAGGACGAGCTGCTCGAGACCTCGCGCCTGGTCGCCGAGACGGCGGGAGTTCACGAGTGGTCGTTCTCCTTCCAGAGCGAGTCGCCGACCGGCGAGCCGTGGCTGGGCCCCGACATCCTCGACCATCTCCAGTGGTTGGCCGCCGACGGCGTCCGGGACGTGCTCGTCGCACCGATCGGCTTCGTCGCCGACCACCTCGAGATCCGCTGGGACCTCGACGTCGAGGCGGCGGACAAGGCCAAGGAGCTGGGAATCGAGCTCGGCCGAATCGAGCTGCCGAACGCGGATCCGGCGTTCGTGAGCGTGCTGGCGGGGCTCGCCCGCCGTGCCGCCGCTGTACCGTCTACAGGGTGAAGACGGGCCAGATCCGCGTCGAAGCGGTCTCACGCCGCTTCCGTGTCCGCGCGAACGAGGCGAGAAGCCTGAAGGAGCTCTTCGTCCTCGGCGGCCGCACCGAGGTCCACGACGTCCAGGCCCTGCAGGATGTCTCGCTTGCGATCGAGCCGGGCGAGGCCGTCGGCCTCGTCGGGCGCAACGGCTCCGGCAAGTCGACGCTGCTGCGGCTGATCGCGGGGATCATCAAGCCCACCACGGGCCGTGTCGAGGTCGGGGGCCGGGTCGGATCGCTGCTCGAGCTCGGCGCCGGCTTCCATCCCGACTTCTCGGGTCGTGAGAACGTCTTCCTGAACGGGGCCATCTACGGCCTCAAGCGGGCCCAGATCCGGGAGCGCTTCGACGAGATCGTCGCGTTCGCGGAGCTCGAGGACGCGATCGACCGTCCCGTCCGCACGTACTCGTCCGGGATGTACATGCGGCTCGGCTTTGCGATCGCCGCGCACCTCGACGCGGACGTCCTCCTCCTCGACGAGGTGTTCGCCGTCGGCGACGAGGCGTTCCAGCGCAAGTGCTTCGGCAAGGTCTTCGAGTTCAAGCAGCGCGGCGGCACGATCGCCTTCGTCTCGCACGACGCGAGCCAGGTCGAGCGTCTCTGCGAGCGGGCGGTGCTCCTGCGCGAGGGGAGACTCGAGTTCGACGGCCCCACCCACGAGGCGATCGTCCGCTACCGGAAGGTCCTCGCCGCCGAGGCCGATCCGGCCGAGCGCGCGGCGGGGTTGCGGGAGTGGGGGACGGGCGAGGCGACGATCGCATCCGCGCGGCTCGTCGGCGCCGAAGGCAAGGAGCGGCAGCAGTTCCTCGCCGGCGAGCCTTTCTCGCTGCGGCTGCGGATCGAGGCCGAGAACGGGATCGCCCCGCCGCTGCTCCAGCTCGAGCTGCGCGACGAAGCCGGCCTGCTGCTCGCCTCGGACTCGCTCGACACCGCCGGCGTCGGCTGGGAGGCCGGCACGCGCGAGCTGCGCTACGACGTCGACAGGCTGCCCCTCTCGGACGGCCGCTTCCACCTGCGGCTGGGCCTCTCCGACGCGGCCGGCGAGCGGCTGCTGCACTGGCTCGACGAGGCGCTCGTCTTTCTCGTCTACCCGGCCGGCGAGGAGCGAGGTGTTGTCAGGCTAGAAGGGAGCTGGGCGGCCGAGGAGAACTCCGGACGGCGATGAGCTCTCGCACGTGCCCCGACTGGCCCCAGCTGATGGAGCTGGCCCCCGATCTGCAGTTCATGCACTACACCGTCGCCGAGGCGCAGCTTCCCGTCGACGTGCTGACGTCGATCACCCACGTGTCGCTCGGAGACGTCGCCATCTGCTGCGATCTCGAGCATCACGTCTTCTATGCCCTGCACACCGATCCCGAGGTGGCCGAGGCGCTGCGCAGCACTCACTGGTACGAGGTCCACGAGTACGCCGGGCGCGGCCCCGGCGCGGACGCCGCTTAGTACGCTTCCGAGGTGCGCGCTCCCTCGCCTGCCCTGCTTGCCTCCGTGCGGCGTCGTGTCGACGCCGAGAGCTTCACCCAGCGAGCCAGGCTGGCCTGGCAGACGCCCCACGAGCGCAAGCGGCTCGAGCTCGTCACCTTCCTGCTCGTCTCGCTCGCCGCGTTCGGGCACATCGTCGAGGACTACCTCACCGGCGATCCGATCGTTCGCTGGGACGTCAGCTTCGCCTCCTGGCTCCATGAGCACTCGAACCCGGCGCTCGTCACCGCGTTCAAGCTGATCACGATCGCAGGCAACGCGGCCTTCCTGG
>JAWVCV010000154.1:0-2954 GCA_033858115.1 Gaiellaceae bacterium | reverse complement strand
TCGAGATCTTCGGTGCCGTCGCGGTGCTGTTCTTCCTGATCTCGTTTCCGCTGACGCGCCTCGCCGCCATGCTCGAGAAGCGGCTGGTCTAGAGCCGGTCCTCGCCCGCGACGAGCGTCCGGCGGAGCTCGAGGTCGTCCTCGAGCACGACCACGTCTGCGCCGGCACCCGGGCGGAGCGAGCCGAGATCGAGCCGCCCGGCGATGCGCGCCGGCACGGTCGCCGCCGCCCCAACCGCGTCGGCCAGGGGAACGCCGAGCGCGTGCAGCCGTCGCACCGCTTCGAGCAGCGTCGCCGACCCGCCCGCAAGCGTCCCGTCGTGTCGCTGTGGGACGCCGTCACGTACCTCGATCCCGACAGCTCCCAACTCGTAGCCGTTGCCGTCGCCGCGCGTCGCCGCGGTCGCGTCCGACACGAGTGCCATGCGACCGGCCGCGGCTGCCCACACGATCCGGATCGTCTCGTCGGCGAGGTGGTTCCCGTCGACGATCAGCTGGATCGAGACGTCCTCACGCGCGAGCGCGGTGCCGGCGAGCCCGGGATCTCGATGGCCGAGCGGCCGCATCGCGTTGAAGAGGTGCGTGACGGTCGTCGCGCCGAGGTCGAAGGCATGGTGGGCCTCGTCGGCCGTGGCGTCGGAGTGCCCGCAGGCGACGACGATCCCGCGGCGGCGCAGGAGGTCGATCAGCCCGAAGGCGCCCGCGAGCTCGGGCGCCAGCGTCACCTGCGTGACGGGCCCGGCCCGCAGCAGCCGCTCGAGCAGCGCGGCGTCCGGGTCGCGCCGGGCGGCGTGGTCGTGGGCGCCGAGCCGCTCGGGCGACAGAAACGGCCCCTCCAGGTGGGCCCCGATCACGCGGGGGCCGGCATCCTTCGGGACGGCCGCGAGCGCCGCGGCGAGCGCCGCCTCCGGCGCGGTGATCAGCGTCGGCTGAAAGGCCGTGACGCCGGTTGCCAGCAGCGCCGCGCCGGCCAGCCCATAGGCGTCGGCGTCGGCCGTGGCGAAGTCGATCCCCGCGAAGCCGTTCACCTGCAGGTCGACGAGGCCCGGAATCGCGATCCCGCGGCCGCCGCCGGCGAGCCCCACGCCCGCTATACGGCCGTCGAGGACCTCGAGATCGCCCGGCACGAGGGCGCCGTCGACCACGGCCGCCGCGACGCCGAGTCTCACCGGCTAGACGCCGATGGCGGGAATCGTGACGGCGACCCGGAGCGTGTAGGCCCGCGAAGAGGAGCTCGTGTTCGTCAAGGTCGCGGTGCAGTCGCCTGGGCCGAGGTCGCGCCGGTCGATCGTCACAGACGTCTTCCCCTTCGAGATCGTCTTCAGAGCGACGCGGGCGTTGTCGCAGCGGATCTCGAGCCGGGCGCGCGGGCGCTTCTCCGCGGCTCCCCGGAAGGTCGCCGTCGCCGTGACGCGCCGCCCGGGTGCCAGGAGGCCGAAGACGATCGCGGCGCGCCGCGCCGGGGCCAGGCTGCCACGCTTCGAGATCTCGAGTGGCTTCACCGCGGGAGGGTTCACGATCGCCGGCGGGGGTCCGAGGCCGAAGTCGGCATTCAGCGCCGCCAGCACCGTGGCGTCCGGGGCGGTGAGCCAGTTGATCCCGTAGCGGCCGTCTGCAAGGGCGAGCTGGGCGTAGTCCTCGGCGAAGATCTCGGCGATGCTCCGGTTCCAGCCGAGCGCGTAGCTGCGCGCGACGCTCCCGAGCCGCACGAGCTCGCTCATCGCGCGGGCGCGCCACCACTCGGGCATCCCGTTCGGCTCCGTGATGCCCGCGACGGGCGTGGAGCGGTCGAGATGGTGCCCATACTCGTGCACGAGGGTGTGTGCCGTCTCGTCGCTCTGCTCTGCCGGGACGACCATGACGTTGCGGCTGTAGCAGCCGCCCGCCTCCGCCCCGCACGTCGAGCGAACCTCGTCCCAGGAGACGATGTCGATCTCCACCGTCGCGATCTCGTCGCCGTGAGGCGCGGCCCGCAGGAGTGTCGCGTACCACTCGGCGTCCACGCCTTGCGCGCGCACGTCGAACCGGATCGTCCGCCCCTGGCCGTCCTGCGAGAGCACCTCTGCGGCGGACGCCTCGCCTGCGATGGCGAAGGCAAGCGACGCGACAAGGACGAGGAGGGCCCGGCGCACCCGGGCCATGGTAGATGCCGCGGATGAGAGCAAGCTAAGAAATGGGTTTATTCCTCGTACCGTGCGGCACGAATTGCGTTACAGAGCATGCATCCCAGTGCGGCGGACTCCACCGCAAGACGAGGGGGCTCAGCATGGCCACGAACCACGTTTGTGAGCGTCACCACCGGACCGCTGTCGCGTCGCGTCCGCGCACTCGACCGGGCCAGGAGCCGGATGTCGAGTACCTCTGCGAGCTCTGCCTCGCGGAGGACCGCATGCGCAGCGGCTTCGGCGGCCGCAGCTTCTTCGACGACTTCTTCTCGGACTTCTTCCCCAGCTCCCCCGGGGCCGCTCGCCAGGTCGAGCCTCAGCCGCGGCGGGCCGAGCGTGTCGACGTGACGCAGTTCTTCAGCGACGCCACGCGGGAGCTCCTGCAGCGGGCGGCGCAGACCGCCGTCGAGTGGGGAAGCCTCGACCTCGACACCGACCACCTGCTGTACGCGGCGCTGCAGAACGACGTTGTCCAGCACGTGCTCCGGCAGCTCGACGCCGACCCGCAGGCGATCGCCGCCCAGGTCGAAGAGGAGGCGGAACGCGGCGAGCGGACGGACGTCTCGCCCTCGCTGACGCCCGACGCGAAGGCCGCGCTGCTCGCCGCCTACGACGAGTCCCGCGAACTGGACGCGTCCTACGTCGGGCCCGAGCACGTGCTGCTCGCGCTCGCCCGCGACACGGAGGCTCAGGCGGGTCAGCTGCTTCAGCGCTTCGGCCTCACGCACACCAAGCTTCGCGGCGCCGTCATCCGCGGCGTCGAGGGAGGTGCGGCCAAGGAGCGGTCTGA
>JAWVCV010000153.1:0-4715 GCA_033858115.1 Gaiellaceae bacterium | reverse complement strand
ATCTCGTCCTCGCCGACCTCCGGCTGCTCCTCGGACTCCTCCGAGCGCCAGTTCTCCTCGAGCTCCTTCTTCTTCTGCGTCAGCTTCCGCTCCTTGTCGCGGAGCGACGCGGCCTTCTCGAACTCCTGCGACTCGATCGCGTTCTCCTTGTCCGTGCGCACCCGCTCGATCTCGTCCTCGAGCTCGCGGTAGCGCGGCGGCGCGGTCATCGTCTTGATCCGGAGCCGGGAGCCCGCCTCGTCGATCAGGTCGATCGCCTTGTCCGGCAGGTGGCGGTCCTGGATGTAGCGGTCGGCCAGCACGGCCGCCGCACGGAGCGCGTCGTCGGAGATCTGGCAGCGGTGGTGCGCCTCGTAGCGGTCGCGGAGCCCACGCAGGATCTGGACGGTGTCGTCGATCGACGGCTCCTCGACCCGGACCTGCTGGAAGCGACGCTCAAGGGCGGCGTCCCGCTCGAGGTACTTGCGGTACTCGTCGAGCGTCGTCGCGCCGATCGTCTGCAGCTCGCCGCGGGCGAGCGCCGGCTTCAGGATCGAGGCCGCGTCGATCGCGCCCTCGGCCGCGCCGGCCCCGACGAGGTTATGGAGCTCGTCGATGAAGAGGATGATGTCGCCCCGCTGCATGATCTCCTTCATCACCTTCTTCAGCCGCTCCTCGAACTCGCCGCGGTACTTGGAGCCCGCGACCAGGGCGGCCAGGTCGAGCGTGTAGATCTGCTTGTTCTTCAAGAGCTCCGGCACCTGGTTCGTGGAGATGCGGGTGGCGAGGCCCTCGACGACGGCGGTCTTGCCGACGCCCGGCTCGCCGATCAGCACCGGGTTGTTCTTCTGGCGGCGTGAGAGGATCTGCATCACGCGCTCGATCTCGGTCTGGCGCCCGAACACGGGGTCGAGCTTGCCGTCGGTGGCCGCTTTGGTCAGGTTGCGGCAGAACTGGTCGAGGAGCTTGGAGCTCTTCGCCTTCTCGCCGGAGCCGCCGCCGGAGCCCTGCTGCCGCCGCCCGGGACCGGAGAGCATCCGGATGATCTCGTTGCGGATCTTCTCGGCGTCGGCGTCGAAGTCGAGCAGGATGCGCGCGGCGACGCCTTCGTTCTCGCGCACCAGGCCGAGCAGGATGTGCTCGGTGCCGATGTAGTTGTGGCCCAGCGAGAGCGCCTCCCGCAGAGCCAGCTCGAGGACCTTCTTCGCGCGCGGCGTGAAGGGGATCTGGCCCGTCGTGACCTCGTCGCCCTGGCCGACGATGCGGGCGACCTGCGCACGCACCTCCTCGACCGTGATGTCGAGCGACCCGAGCACGCGAGCGGCAAGTCCCTCCTCCTCGCGCAGGAGCCCGAGGAGAATGTGCTCGGTACCGATGTAGTTGTGCTTGAGGGCACGCGCCTCATCCTGTGCGAGGACGACAACCTGGCGAGCCCGTTCTGTGAATCGCTCGAACAACCTTTCGACCCCCCTTCCACATCGCGGTCCGAAGGACGGCTTCTCCTATCCTCCGGGTCGAAGGTCTGGCCCCATGGTATCGGACGCCCATGCCGTCACCGTGAGGGCTCGCCCGGACCACCCGGGGAGTCACTCGTTGGCGGTCGTGAACCAGGAGAAGACGGCTGCGAACGTCAGCAGCACGATCTTCACGTCGAGCCGGAGCGAGAAGTTCTCGATGTAGTAGTTGTCCCACTCGACCCGGTCCTTCAGCGACGTCTGCCCGCGCAGGCCGTTCACCTGGGCCCAGCCGGTGATTCCGGCCTTGACCCGGTGCCGCTCGCTGTAGCGGTAGATGTTCGTCTCGAACCGCCGCACGTAGTGGGCGCGCTCGGGCCGCGGGCCCACGATCGACATCTGGCCCATGAGGACGTTGAAGAGCTGCGGCAGCTCGTCGATCGAGAGCCGGCGCATCAGCTGCCCGATCGGAGTGCGCAGCTCGGAGCTCGACGTGGCTGCCTCGGTGGCCGCGGACCCGTTCAGCTGCCGGGTCGCCCAGTCGGCGTCCGCCTCGCCTCGCTCCTCCGGCAGGCCGCGCATCGTCCGGAACTTGAGCATGTCGAACTCGACCCCGTCGAGCCCGACCCGACGCTGCCGGAAGAAGATCGGCCGGCCGAGCGAGAGGTACGTCGCCACCGCCGCCGCGAGCAGGAGCGGCGAGACGAGGACGATCAACGTCGCGCTCACGAGCCGGTCGAGCGCGTATTTGAGCGTGAACTGGAACCCGGCAGGATCGGACGGGTGCACGGAGACGAGGGGCAGGCCGCCGAGGTGCTCGACCGACAACCTGCTCGTCGTCAGCTCGTAGAGGCGCGGCACCATCGAGACTGCCAGGCCCAGCTCCTCGCAGCGCCGGACGAGCCGCAGCATCACGTCGTTCGGAGCGGTCGAGAAGCTGATGATCACCTGCTCGACCTCGTGCTCCCGCACGACCGACTCGAGATCCCAGCTCGCCCCCAGCACGGGGAGGACCACGCCGTTCTCCGAGACAGGGCTCAGCGGGTCCTTGTCGAGGAAGCCAATCGGCTTCAGGCCGAGCTGCGGCATCTCCAGCAAGCGCTGCGCCGTGAGGCGGCCGACGCGGCCGGCGCCGACGATGAGCGTCGGCCGCAGCGACTCGCCCGCCTGGCGGGCGCTCCGCTCGTTCCAGTGGTAGGTCAGCCGGCCGGCTGCGACGAAAGCGGCGCCGAAGACCCAGAGCCGCGCCCCCTGCTGCGCGAACCCGGCGTCCGGCGTCGAGAACGCGCGCATGCAGAGGATCACCATCGCCGCCAGGGCGGTCGTGGTCGTGACGACGCGGAGGTCGTCGAAGATGGTTCCACGCGGCCGACGGCGGTAGAAGCCCCGAACGGCGAGCAGGGCGAGCGTCAGGGCCGGGAAGCCGAGCAGCACGACGAGCGGCGTCGACGGGACGCCGGCGCGCGAGCCCCCGATCTCAGCCAGGACGACGCCGATCGAGAGCGTGGCGATATCCACCGGCACGTGCGGTGACAGCCAACGGAACCGCCGTGAGCTTGCAGCCTCACTCGATCCCGCATGACTCTGGGGATAGCCGGATGCGACCTCGGTCGTGGTCATCGCTCAGCAGGCCTTCGGCGGGAATGGGATACGGCAGTCACTGCGTATCCGTTCTCGCCGGCTACTTCGCTACGCCGCGATTCCGAGCGATTCGCCGCGTCAGCAGGCCCATGGCGACGAGCAAGAGCCCGGCCAGGAGCGCCAGCGTGATGTCCAGGCCGGTGAAGGGCAGTGCCCCAGCCTGTCCCGCTGCAACCTGACCGCGCGAAACCTGTTCGTCGATGTCAGGCCCGGCGCCGGCGTACGCGGGGCCGGTCGGCTCCTGCGCAAGCGCTACCGAGACGAACATCAGGAACGCGAGAACCGTCCCTGCGATTCCAACTCCTCGAACTCTCATGACGTACTCCTCTGCCGCATGTCGAACACTGAGGTGGCGGAATCCGTTCTCCCCTCCCAGAACTTAGTCGAAGACTGTCCGTTACGCCAGCCCCCCAATCCCATCCGAGGCTAGGGTTTGCGGGTAGGTTCCCCATCGAGCTCGCCGCCCGTCACCTGAGCGTGACGTTCGAGCAGGATTTCTGCAACTTCGCCCACTTTCACCGGCTCGCCCCGGCCGACCCAGCCGGCGACGAGAGCGATCGTCGGCTCGGTTGGATTCAGCTCCTTGGCCAGCTCGAGCTCGGCCGCGGCCCCGGCCCGATCGCCCTGAAGAGCTCGCGCGAGCGCAAGCTGGAGGTGGCTGTACCAGCTGTGCGGATTTCGCTCGAGGGCGCGTTCGTAGGCCGCTGCCATCGCGTCCCAGTCCTGACGCCGCCGCGCGATCGACCCGGCGGTCAGATCGGCCCGGTCACTGAGCGGATTCAAGCGTCGTGCGCGGTCGAGCCGTGCCGCCGCGCCGGCACCGTCGGCGCGCCACTCGAGCGCGGCCGCGCGCGTCTCGCGCGCCGCCAGCCACGGAGGGACGAACGACAGCGCGACGACCACGGCCAGCGCGGCGGCGACTCGACCGGTCAGCCGCGCCCGCCGGGAGGACGCGGCAGGCAGCTCCTGCCCGCTCGCGCCGGCGAGCGCGAGGAAGGCCAGCGCCGGCGCCGCGAGCGCAGGCAGCTCCCAGAACCAGTCGACCGCGCCGTGCACGAACCATGAGGCGAAGATGACGAGCCCGAGCGCCGAGACGCCGCTCGCAAGAGCGCCTTGCCGGCGAATCGCGCCGACGGCGGCGAGAATCGCCGCCGCAAGGAAGACGGCCAGCAGGAGCGCGCCCACGAGCCCCGTCTGCGTGAGCACCTGCAGCGGGAAGCTGTGCGGGTAGAGCGTCTCCGTGTCGGAGTGGCGGTCGCGGACGTAGGCGACCCCGAAGTTCTCGGCGCCGATCCCGACGAGCGGCTGCTTCTCGAACTCCGCGAACGCCACCCGCCAAAGATCGGCCCGGTTCGACTGGAGGCCGCTGGTCAGGCGGTTGGAGCTCGTCGCCGTCGGGGGAGCCGGTGGCGCGTGCAGCTGATCCCAGGCGTCACCGGCGCGCCCGCCAACGTCCACGAAGAGGAGGGCGCCGACGAGTCCGATCAGGAGAGCCGCTCCCGCCAGGACCGCCAGCGCCCGCTCGGCGATCCGGCGCACAGGAGCGGAGAAGTCGACGCGACGGTCGACGAGCGCCAGGCCGGCTCCCACGGCGACGAGCAGAGCCGCGGACACGGCCATGGTCTTCGCAACCGAGCTCGA
>JAWVCV010000152.1:0-5548 GCA_033858115.1 Gaiellaceae bacterium | reverse complement strand
CTCAGGAACTTCTTAGGCCCCGTACGCACAATGGCGGCATGAAGATCCTCGTGGTCGACGACGAGCCCGCGGTGCGCGAATCGCTGCGACGGGCGCTCCAGCTCGAGGGGTACGACGTCGAGCTCGCCGGCGACGGAGCCGAGGCGCTCGAGCGGCTCGAAGAGGGCAACGGCATCGACGCGGTCGTCCTCGACCTCTCGATGCCCCGCCTGGACGGACTGGAGGCCTGCCGCCGGCTCCGGCAACAGGGCAACTCGATTCCAGTGCTGATGCTGACCGCGCGTGACGAGGTCTCCGACCGGGTCGCCGGCCTCGACGCCGGCGCCGACGACTACGTCGTCAAGCCGTTCGCGCTCGACGAGCTGCTGGCGCGGCTGCGCGCGCTGCTGCGCCGACTCGGGCCGCAGGAGGGCGAGGTCCTGCGATTCGCGGATCTGGAGCTCGATCCCGCGACGCGGCAGGTTCGGCGCGGCGCCGACGCGATCGAGCTGACGCGGACCGAGTTCGCGCTGCTGGAGCTCTTCCTCCTGAACCCGCGCCAGGTCCTGACCCGCTCGGTGATCTTCGAGCGGGTCTGGGGCTACGACTTCGGCTTCGGCTCGAACTCACTCGACGTCTACATCGGCTATCTGCGGCGCAAGAGCGAGCAGGGCGGGAAGCCCCGCTTGATCCAGACTGTCCGCGGAGTCGGCTACGCGTTGCGAGAGGCATGAGCTTCCGCACCCGCCTGACGCTCGCTGCTGCGGTCGCAGTCGCGATCGCGGTCGCAGCCGCGTCGGCCGGCACCTACGTGCTCGTCCGGAACGAGCTTCGCAGCCAGATCGACGACACGCTCGTTTCCCGCGCCCGCGATCTGCCGCCACGCCTCGAGGTGTTCGGCGACCCCGGCGGCCAGCAGTTCCTCGGCCTGCGACCCGAGCGATTCGGCGGCGTCGCCGTCTTCACGCAGCTCTTGCGGCCCGACGGCGAGGCGATCACGCCGCCGGACACCACCGGCAAGCTTCCCGTCTCCAAACGCGCGCTCGCGGCTGCCCGTGGCGAGATCCACAAGCCGTTCTATGAGGACGCTCGAGTCCAAGGCACCCATGTCCGCGTGCTGACGATCCCGCTGCAGCGTGGCGCCGTCCAGCTCGCCCGGTCGCTCGAGGAGGTGGACAGCATCCTCGGGCGGATCAGCCGCTGGCTGATCGCGTTCGCGATCGCCGGGATCGCGCTTGCCGCAGGGCTCGGGCTCGTCGTGGCGCGGGCCGTGCTCGCGCCGGTGCAGCGGCTAACCCGCACCGCCGAGGAGGTCTCGCGCACGCGCGACCTCTCGAGGCGAATCGATGCCGGCGGTAGTGACGAGCTCTCGCGGCTCGCCTCGACGTTCAACGCAATGCTCGGGGCGCTGGAAGACTCGGCGCGAGCACAGCGGCAGCTGGTCTCCGATGCCTCGCACGAGCTGAGGACACCCCTGACGAGCCTGCGCACGAACATCGAGGTGCTGGCGAAGGACGTGACGCTGCCACCCGGCGAGCGGGAGAAGCTGCTGCGGGACGTGACCGAGCAGCTGACCGAGATGACGGCGCTGATCGCCGAGCTCGTCGAGCTGGCGCGAGGCGACGAGGCGCCCCGAGAACCGGAGGACGTTCGGCTCGACCTTGCGACTGCGGAGGCGATCGAGCGGACCCGACGGAATCATCCGGGCCTCTCGTTCAGGCCGCAGCTCGAGGAGTCGCTCATCCGTGGCGTCCCGGCGACGATCGAGCGTGCGATCTCGAATCTCCTCGACAACGCGGCGAAGTGGAGCGAGCCGGGTGGAGAGATCGAGGTGACCGTCCGCGACGGCGAGGTCACCGTGCGCGATCACGGCCCTGGAATCGACGACGAGGACCTGCCGTTCGTGTTCGATCGCTTCTACCGTGCGCCGGCGGCCAGGGGGCTCCCCGGCTCGGGGCTCGGGCTCGCGATCGTCCGCCAGGTCGCCGAAGCGCACGGTGGTGCGGTCACCGCCGAAGCCGCCGAGGGCGGCGGCACGCGGATGCGCCTGAAGCTCAGCGGCGCGAAGACTTAGAGACTTCTTAGGTCCGTCTCAGGCCGGCCTTAGGAAGCGCTGGTGTCCTGTCAATCAGACAGTTCGTCACTCGATTGAAAGGACGCACAATGCCCAGCCGCTTCAAGAACCGCCGAGCGAGCCTCGCAGCGGCGATGACGAGCGCAGCGCTCGTCGGCGCCGGCGGCGTCGCCGGCGCCTACGCCGCCTTCGGCTCCGGAGGCGGCACGACGATCGTTCGCCAGGTCACCGTCGGCGACACGGCTCAGCCGACGGCGAGCACCGGCACGTCGACCGTCGGAGCCATCTACAAGCGCAGCTACAAGTCCGTCGTCGAGATCACCGTCGGCTCGCAGGCCGCCGCGACGCCCTTCGGCGGCGGCGGCGGTTCGCAGCAGGCGCAGGGATCCGGGTTCGTCTACGACGACCAGGGCCACGTGATCACGAACCAGCACGTCGTCGACGGCGCCACGTCCGTCTCCGTCCAATTCTGGAACGGCAAGAGCTACAAGGCCACGGTCGTCGGGAGCGACCCGTCGACGGACATCGCGGTGCTGAAGGTCGACGCACCGGAAGCCGAGCTCGATCCGCTCCCGCTCGCCGCCTCTTCCAACGTCGAGGTCGGCGACGGCGTGGTCGCGATCGGCAGCCCGTTCGGCCTCGAGGAGACAGTGACGACCGGGATCGTCAGCGCCCTGCACCGGCAGATCACGGCACCGAACAGCTTCGCCATCGACCACGCAATCCAGACGGACGCCGCGATCAACCACGGGAACTCGGGCGGGCCGCTCCTCGACCTCAATGGCAGCGTGATCGGGGTCACGTCCCAGATCGAGAGCGAGTCCGGCGGCAACGACGGGATCGGCTTCGCCGTTCCCTCCGACACCGTCAAGAGGATCGCCGGTGCGCTGATCGCAAACGGCTCGGTCGAGCACGCCTATCTGGGCGTCGCGACCGCGGACGTCGCCGGCTCCACCGGAGCAGGTATCTCCCAGGTTCGCACCGGCACCCCTGCCGCGGCGGCGGGCCTCCGGAACGGCGACGTCGTCACGAAGGTCGACAGCACGAACGTCAGCTCGGCCGACGAGCTTCGCCGGCTGATCGACGGCAAGCGCCCCGGCGACAAGGTGGAGCTCACCGTCCGCCGCCAGGGCGGAACGCAAACGCTCGAGGTGACGCTCGGATCGCGTCCCTCGGCCTAGACGAAGGAGCAAACGATGCGGAAGCGCACCAAGATCGCAGCAGGAGCAGGCGCAGCACTCGCAATCGCAGGCGCCGGCGGCGCCCTCGCGGCGGATCGGATCACGCCGAAGGCAGAGAGCGAGGCGATCGTCGCGGACGCCGCGAAGCAGCTCGGCGTCGAGCCGGCCAAGCTCACGGCGGCGCTGAAGCAGGCGCTGAAGAACCGGGTCGACGAGGCCGTGAAGGCCGGACAGCTGACCCAGCAGCAGGGCACCGAGCTGAAAGCGCGGATCGAGGCGGGCACCTTCCCCTTCCTCGCGGGACCGGGTTTCCGCGGCGACGGTGAGCGCGGCCTCCACCACCGCGGCGGCGGCCACCTCGACGCGGCGGCCGCCTACCTCGGCGTCACCGAGGAGGCACTCCACACGTCGCTCGAGGCCGGCAGGTCCCTGGCGGACGTCGCCAAGGCGAAGGGAAAGGCCGTGGACGGCCTCGTCAAGGCGCTCGTGGCCGACGAGACGAAGGAGCTCGCCCAGGCGGTTGCGGACGGGCGCCTCACGGACGCCCAGCGGGACGAGATCGCCTCGTCGCTCGAGCAGCGGATCACGGACTTCGTCAACGGCGTCCGGCCCGCGTTCGGAATGGGCCGGCGCGGACACGGCTTCGCCGTCCCGGCACCCGGCGACGCGTAGCTCCCTCCGCCGGATCGTCTTCGCCAGCTGAGCATCCGCTCCAAGCGGGTGCTCAGCTCGGCGTCATCCGGTAGGCGTCGAAGACGCCGTCGAGGTTCCGCAGCATGCTCAGCAGGGCGCGCAGCTCCTTCACGTCGCCCACCTCGGCCGTGTACCAGTTGCGCGCCATCCCGTCCTCGACGACGCCGCCGTAGGAGACGATGTTGGCGCCGTGCTCGGCGAAGCTGCGCGCGACGTCCTCGAGCAATCGGGCGCGGTCGAACGAGTCGACGGCGATCTGGACGCGGAAGCTCGAGGCCGACGCGCCCGCCTCCCACTCCACCGGCGTAAACCGTTCCGGGTTGCGCATCAGCGCCTTCACGTTGGGGCAGTCCTCGCGGTGGATCGTGATTCCGCGCCCGAGCGAGATGTAGCCGAGGATCGGGTCGCCGGGCACGGGCGTGCAGCACTTGGCGAGCCGCACGAGGACGTCCTCGATTCCCTGCACCTTGATCCCGAGCCTGTCTCCCGCGACGGTCGAGCGCGCCTTCGGCGACTTCAGCGGGACGATCGCCTCTTCCGCGACCTCGTCCGTCTTCAGGCGCTGAAGCACCTTGTTGACGATCTGGCCGGACTGGAGCTTGCCCGCGCCGAGCGCGATGTAGAAGTCCTCCGCCTTGCGGAAGCCGGTCTCGCGGATCACCTGCGCCAGCACCGCCGACCCCTGCAGCTTGCGATAGGGCAGGCTCTGCGCCTTCAGCGCGTTGTCGAGGATCTCGCGGCCCTTCGCCTCGGTCTCGCCGCGCGTCTCCCGCTGGAACCACTGCCTGATCTTGTTGCGCGCGCGCGACGAGGCGGCGAGGCTCATCCAGTCGCGTGAGGGCCCGCGCCCCGACTTCGAGGTGAGGATCTCGACGAAGTCGCCGTTCTTGAGCCGGTAGTGGAGCGGGACGATCCGGCCGTTGATCTTGGCGCCGACGGTCTTGTGGCCGACGTCCGTGTGGACTGCGTAGGCGAAGTCGATCGGGGTCGCGCCCTGCGGCAGCGTCTTCACCTCGCCCTTCGGCGTGAAGACGTAGACCTCGTCGTCGAAGAGATCCGTTCGAAACGTCTTCATGAACTCCCGCGGGTCGGCCTCGTCCTGCTGCCAGTCGAGCAGTGACTTCACCCAGGCGAGCCATTCGTCGTCCTGCTTGCCCTTGCCCCGCTTGTAGAGCCAGTGCGCCGCGATCCCGTACTCCGACTCCTCGTGCATCTCGCGAGTCCGCACCTGGATCTCCAGCGGCGTCCCCTCCGGCCCGATCACGGTCGTGTGCAGGGAGCGGTAGCGGTTGAACTTCGGCATCGCGATGAAGTCCTTGAACCGCCCGGGCATCGGCTTCCAGAGCGAGTGGATCAGGCCGAGCGCGCCGTAGCAGTCGCGCGTCCCCTCGTCTCCGGAGCGCTCGACGGTCACGCGCATCGCGGTCAGGTCGTAGATCTCGTTGAACTCGCGGCCCTTCTTGGCCATCTTGTCGTAGATCGAGTAGAAGTGCTTCGCGCGGCCGGCGATCTCGGCCGGAATGTCGACCTTCGCGAGCTCCGCGCCGAGGATCTCGCCGGCCTTCTGCACCGCGGCCTCCCGGTCGTCCCGGCGCTCGGCGACCATCGTCTTGATCTCGGC
>JAWVCV010000151.1:0-3686 GCA_033858115.1 Gaiellaceae bacterium | reverse complement strand
CGCCGCGCACCCACTCCTTGCGGAAGTGGTTGACCTTGGAGTGCGGTATCGGGCCAGCCGCGGCGGGGTAGGCATGCCACTCGTCCGTGTAGATCGCCTCGGCCTCGCCGTCGATGTGCGCCGCGATGAACGCCTTGATCGTGTGGCCGTCCGCGCGGGCTTCGACCTTCAACCTGAGCTCTCCGCCACGTTCGATCGCCCCGAGGACCATCGTCTTGTTCTCGCGCCAGCGACCGACGCCGAGATTGTTCTTCCCGCCGATCCACGTTTCGTCCATCTCAATCACACCGTCCAGCAGGGGCGAATCCGCACCACCCATAGCCGCCCTGATCCGGTGGCAGAGGTACCACGCGGTCTTGTAGGACACGGCCAGAGTGCGCTTCAACTGATTGGCGCTGATCCCCTTCTTGGACTCGCACATGAGGTAGACCGCGAGGAACCACTTCCAGAGCGGCAAGTGGGAATCGTGGAAAACCGTTCCCGCCGTCACGCTGAACTGGTACTCGCACTTGCTGCACTCCCACTTTTTGCGGTCATGGAGGCGCGAGACCGTATCTGCCGCGCAGCGCGGGCACTCAACGCCGTTCGGCCAGCGCAAATCCTCGAGATAGGCGCGGCACTTCTCGTCAGTCCCAAAGTCCTCGATCAGCTTCGGCAAGTTCATGTCCATGAGGGGGTCTCCTATGCCTAGACGGAAGAAGAAGGCAATCGAACTGACAACGGACGAAGCAATGAAGAAAATGTTCCCTGCCCCTGTCCGCAAGGAAGCCAAGAAAGTGGCTGACGAAAGCGGAAAGAAGCGGTCATAGGTGCAGCTTAGACTTTTCATATCCCTGCGTCAAGTAGATAATGTCCAGCCAGCTTTACATCATGGGTATCATCGCCCTATGGCCGACTACACCAAGCAGAACCTCAAGGACATCGAGGACGCAGCGCCGAAGTTCGGCATGCCCGCGGAAATCGAAGCCCGTTTCGCGCGGAGAGCACTCGGCGGCGAGAGCCTCGGGCTCAGCCACTTCACGCTCGCGCCGAACTTCCGCATCCCGTTCGGGCACAGGCACGCTCAACAGGAAGAGGTCTACGTGCTCGTGGCGGGCAGCGCCAGCCTCAAGCTCGACGACGAGATCGTCGAGCTGGAGCCGTGGGACGCGGTACGCATCGGCACCGGCACCATGCGCAACGTGCAGGCGGGCCCCGACGGCGCCGAGTATCTCGCCTTCGGCGCCGGCGACGACCCCGGAGACGCCGAGCTGGAACAAGGCTGGTGGTCCGACTAGCGAGGCCGGCTTTCCCCCGGAGAAGTTCAGGGTCGGATCAGGGAAGTGCCCGATACCGCCGCGGCCCGGCGGAATCGATGCTGTGAGCATCATCGAAGGAGGCTCACACAATGTCCGACACGTTCCATGACACGAAGACGCTCGAGGAGGCGCCCCCGCGGCGGCTCGTCCGCGTCAAGGAGGGCCGCTGGCTCGGCGGCGTCTGCGCAGGGCTCGGCCGCTACTTCGACGTCAATCCGCTCGTCTACCGGATTGCCTTCGCAGCGCTGGCGCTGGCCGGCGGCACCGGCTTGCTCCTCTACCTCGCCTCGTACCTCGTGATCCCGAGCGAGGACGACGACGAGTCGATCGCCGTCGACGCGCTGCGCGGCCACCGCGACCATCCGTGGCTCCTCGTCGGTGTCGGCCTGCTCTCCTTCGGCGCGCTCTTCACTCTCTCGGAGGCTCGCTTCTGGCCCGGTACGGGCAACGTCTGGCTCGCGGCGACTCTCGCCGGGGCGGCGCTCGTCTGGTGGCATGTGTCCAATCGCGACCGGGTCCCGCGCACGGATCCGTCACCGGCGGCCGAGACCGAGACGACCGTCGTCCGGGCCTCCCGGCGACCGGCGCGACCGTCGCTCTTCGCGCCTGTGCTCGGCGCGCTGCTCGCCGCCGCGGGCGTGTTCGGTCTGCTCGCCGTGCTCGACGTCTACGAGGTCGACCTGGCCGTCGCGCTCGCAGCCGGCGTCGCGATCGTCGGCGCGGCGGTGGCAGTCGGCGCGATGACTCAACGGCGAGTGGGAGGCCTCGTTCTGCTTGGGCTCCTCTTGCTCGCCGCCTTCGGCGCGGCCGCGGCCACGCCCGTGCCGATCTCCGCGGGCATCGGCGACAAGGTCGAGCGCCCCAGCGCGACGGATGGCCTACAGCCGCGCTACGAGCTCGGTGTGGGCGAGCTCGACCTCGACCTCGGCGCCGTCGCGCTGCAACCCGGCAACACCTCCGTCCACGCGAGCGTAGGCGTCGGCGAGCTCGTGGTCACCGTGCCGGAAGGCGTCGCGCTCGAGCTCGACGCGCAGGCCGGGATCGGCGAGGTGAACGTGCTCGGCGCGCACGAGGACGGGGTCAACGCCCGCCGCACGATCAGGCTTGCGGGGCCCACGCCGGACGCCCCCGTCCTCGAGCTGGAGGCGGACGTCGGCTTCGGTTACGTCGAGGTCCGACGCGGGTGAGCTCAACGCCGTACCGGCTGCCGCTCGCTCTCCCGCGCCTCCGGCGGGCGGAGGGCGAGGGTGCGCTCGCGGGCGTCTGCGCCGGAATTGCGAAGAGCCTGCGGGTCGACGCCACGCTCGTGCGGCTGACGTTCGCGCTGCTCGCGTTCGCAGGCGGGGCCGGCCTCGCCGCCTACGCCGGCGCGTGGCTCGCCCTCACACCCGAGTCCGGCCCGCCGCCGGCGCCGCGGAGGCGGCTGCTCGGCTACGTGGCGCTTGCGATCGCAGGGGCGATCGCACTCCGCGGCTTCGGCTTCTCCGACTCGCTGATCTGGCCCGCGGCGCTCTGCGGGGCGGGGGTCCTGCTGGCTCGGGGCCGCCGGGGCGCACCTGTGGTGGCCGGCCTCTCCCTCGTTGCCCTCGGCGTGATCTGGTTCGTCGATCAGAACGCGACGGCGAGCGGACACGACGCTGCATTCCAGTCGAGTGCCGTCGCCATCGCGCTGCTGCTCGTGCTCGGCCCCTGGGCATGGCGGCTCGCGGCAGAGCGCGACACGGAGCGGACGGAGCGGATCCGCTCGCAGGAGCGGTCCGAGATGGCCGCCCGCGTCCACGACTCGGTGCTGCAGACACTCGCGCTGGTGCAGCGTGAGGCGGCCGACCCGCGCCGCGTCGCCTCGCTCGCCCGGCGGCAGGAGCGCGAGCTGCGGTCGTGGCTCTATCCGGACGCGCGAGAGGACGGCGCCGGGCTGGCGGCCGCGATGGACGCCGCGGCGGCAGAGGTGGAGCAGCTGCACGGCGTTCCGGTCGAGCTCGTACGCACCGGCGACGTTCCGCTCGACGAGCGGGTCGAGTCGCTCGTCCTCGCGGCGCGCGAGGCGATGGCGAACGCTGCCCGCCACTCGGGTGCGGAGCAGGTCTCGGTGTTCGTCGACGTCGGCGACGACGACATCGCTGTCTACGTACGCGACCGCGGCTCGGGCTTCGACACCGAGACAGTCGCAGAGCGGAAGCACGGCCTGGCCGAGTCGATCCGGGGCCGGATGGCCCGCGTGGGCGGCAGCGCCGACGTGACCTCGACGCTCGGCGAGGGAACCGAGGTCGAGGAGCTGCACGGCGTTCCGGTCGAGCTCGTACGCACCGGAGACGTCCCGCTCGACGAGCGGGTCGAGTCGCTCGTCCTTGCGGCACGCGAGGCGATGGCGAACGCTGCCCGCCACTC
>JAWVCV010000150.1:0-3628 GCA_033858115.1 Gaiellaceae bacterium | reverse complement strand
CGTCCACGGCGGGTCGAACGTCAGCTCGACCTCGACCTCCTCCACCCCTTCGACCCCGGCGGCGGCCTGGTGGATGTCCTCCTGGATCATCTGGCCGGCGGGGCAGCCCATCGACGTCAGGGTGTGGATCACCTTGACGTTAGGCCCGTCGATCTCCACGTCGTAGAAGAGCCCCAGCTCGACGATGTCCATCCCGAGCTCGGGATCCTCGACGGCGTGCAGGGCGTTGACGATCTCTGCGCGGTCGACCATGGAGGGAGTCTAGCCAAGTAGCGGACGGTTACTTAGCGGGTCGGGCGCTGTCGAGGCCATTGCACCGAACCCCTCCCCCTCACGCTCCTGAGCCGGCAACAGACCGTTGCTCGGCTTCTGGCGCGCCGGGTCGCCGCTCTAGCTCAACCGAGCAGGCGGACCTCTTCCTTGCGGTCGCGCGCGAAGAAGTGGATCCCGTCGGTGAAGCGCACCCAGTTGCAGCGCATGCACATCACGAGCGAGTGGGTGCGGGCGCTATCGGCCAGGAACCGGACACCCCGCAGCAGGTCGCCGTTCGAGACGCCGGTCGCGACGACGATCACCTCGCCGGGAGCGAGGTCCTCGGAGGTGAAGACCTGGTTGACGTCCTTCACCCCGTGCTCCGCGGCGGCGTCGATCTCCGCCCTCGTCGTCGGCCAGAGCTGTGCCTGGAGCTCGCCGCCGAGGCAGCGCAGCGCGGCCGCGGAGAGCACGGCCTGGTGCGTGCCGCCGATCCCGATCGCAAGGTGGTCGTTCGTGCCGCGAATTGCAGCCGAGATCGACGCGGTCACATCGCCGTCCTGGATCAGCTTGATCCTGGCGCCCGCAGTCCGGATCTCCTCGATCAGGTCGTGGTGGCGAGGCCGGTCGAGCACGAGGGCGGTGATGTCGTTGGCGTTGCGGCCGAACGCATCGGCGATCGCGGCGACGTTCTCGGCAACCGGGCGTGTGAGGTCGATGCGCCCACGGGCCCGCGGCCCGACCGCCATCCGGCGCATGTACATGTCCGGGAGCCGGAGCAGCGAGTCGGGCGGCCCGACGGCGATCATCGACATCGCGCCGTTGCCGCCGCGCGCCACGACGCCTCGGCCCTCCAAGGGGTCGACCGCGAGGTCGAACGCCTCGCCACCGGCCCCGACACTCGTGCCGAACGGGAGCACCTCGCCGTCGGCGGGCCCGATCACGATCTTGCCCGAGATCGGAAGCTCCGCGAGTCCCGCAGACATGGCGCCCTCCGCCGCGTCCTCCGCCGCGTCCTGGTCGTCCCGCCCGAGCCAGCGTGCGCCGGCGAGCGCCGCCCACTCCGTGGCCCGCGCGAAGAGCGCGCACGGGCACGTCTCCAGGCGCTGCTCACTCATCGAACGCCTTGCGCCAGGCGCTCGGCCTGGGCGAGGACGAGCTCCATGACGCTGCTGATCGCGTCGCGCTGGGACTCGTTCTCGATCACCGGAACGTCGTAGCGTGCCGCGCGCTCGAGCACGTATTCCTGGATCAGCCGGATCTCGGGGAGCCCGGCGATGTACCGGTCGACCGGGCGGACGCCATCGGAGGTCACGTCCCGGATCCAGAAGTGGGAGCGATGGATCTCCTCGTCGCGGATGGCCAGGACGCACTGGACAACGAGCGCGCGCTGCAGCTCGGAGGACAGCATCCCTGGCACGAGGTGGACGCCTTCGAGCACCATGGACCAGCCCTCGTCGAGCGCGCGCTGCACCGCCGCCTCGACGCCGGTCAGCACGTTGCGGGTCTGGTCGAGGAACCCGAGCAGCGCTGCGTCACCGGACTCCTCCTCCTCGGCCTTCGTCAGCCCGAGGCCGGCCTCGAAGCTCGAGTAGTGGATCGACGGCATGAACTCCTTCGCGAAGAACGCCCGCATCGTCTGGCGGACGAAGTCGGTCGACGTTACCCGCGTGATGCCGAGGCGGTAGGCCACCTCGGTGGCGACCGTCGACTTGCCGGTGCCGGTACCGCCGCCGATGAGGAGGATCACCGGCAGATCGAGCTCCTGGAGATCGCGGAAGCGACGCAACTGGCGGACGGCGCGGCCACCTCGCTCCTCGCCGAGCAGCTCGACCGCCAGCTCACGCAGGCGGCCGAAGTCGACCGCGACCTCCCGGCGCTCCGCGAGATCCACCTCGGTCAGGCGGGCAAGCTCGTAGGCGCTGTCCTCGGCGACGCCGACCGCGGTCAGCGCTCGAGCCATCAGGCCCTTCGAGTACGGGCTGTCCGGCCCCCCGAGAAAGTTCCGCTCGCCCTTTCTGCGCTCACTCATGGGGCCACCTCCTCCGCAAGCCGCAGCAGCTCGGCATCGAGGTCCGGCTGGCCTGCGGCAGTCAGTACGTCGCTACCCGCCAGCACGACGTCGACACCCCGCTCCCTGGCGGCCTCGGCAACGACGTCGATCGCGGCCGCCTTCAGCTCGACGAGAAACACGTCGGCCTGCACACGCCGCAGCTCCTCACGCAGCCTGGCGCGGTCGGCGAGGCTGCCGGAGACGTGTACGACGTCGGCGCCGTGCTCGTCGTGCAGGTGCGCGGCGAACAGCTCGTGCGCCGACTCGGGAGCGGTCGAGAAGAACGCGACCTTCCGGCCCTCGACCGGCTCGACCGGCCTCGGCCGCAAGGTCACGGCCACGACGCGCGGGCCCAGCGCCGCGGCCCGCTCGAGCAGGCCTTCCCAGCCGGACCCCGGCTCGGCCATGGTCAGCACGACGAGGTCGGAGACGCGGTGGCGGTAGTCGTTCAGGTACCCGGTGGCGACGTCGGGATCCTGCTGCGCGTTGACGACCAGGATGCGCCGCCCCGTCTCCACCGGGGGAATCGCGGCGCCGCTCCCGTCGAAGACGACGAGCTCGGGCTGAAGCTCCAGTGCGAGCCGCGCGCCCGCGTGCACGTTCGAGATCGAGACGGAGCCCGCGAGACCGCCGCCACAGCGCCGGCAGCCGACCGTCTCGACTCCCGCGAGGGCCGCCGTCTCCAGGTAGTCCGACGCGGCGTGCCGGCCGGAGCGCGAGAGCTCGAGCAGCGCGTCGACATCCGGTCGCACGGTCGCCACCTCGGGATCGGGCGGCCCGCCACGCCCCATCGCCACGACGACCACCTTGCGGTCGCGCGCGAAGAGCCGGGCGGCATGAGCGGTGATCGCCGTCTTGCCCACCCGCTTGCCCGTGCCGACGATCCCGATCGACGGAAGCGGAAAGGGCTCGAGCCGGGGCGGGTCGAAGCGGAAGTCGGCGCCGACGTAGGGAAACCCGGCGGCCAGCACCCGGCTCGCAAGCCGAAAGCGCTCCTTCGGGCCCAGCACGGGCTCGTCCGAGAGGTCGACGACGAGCTCCGGCCGGTGCTCGGCGAGAGCGCGGTCGAGGTCGGCGGCGACCGCGACGCCGTAGTCGGCGTCGTCGCGGAGCTTCTCGGTGCCCCCGACGACGTGCGCGGCCACGAACTCGTACGGGAGCTCCTCGAGCGCGGCGCGCACGACCGGCGCGTAATGCTCCCCGTCGATCAACGCAAGCGCACGGGTCACGAGCGGGTCGTCACCTCGTCCTCGATCCGCGCCGTGTACTTCTCGTACTCGAAGGTGTCGAGCGAGAACTGGATGATCCGCTCCTGGCCGTGGA
>JAWVCV010000149.1:0-15804 GCA_033858115.1 Gaiellaceae bacterium | reverse complement strand
GCGTTGACCGCGACCTTCTCGACCGTGAACTCCCACTCCTCGCGATAGTTCGTCGGCCGCAGCCTGGCGACGATCTCGTCGCGCTTGCGGCTCGTGCCGGCCAGCATCGCCTCGACCCGCTCCTCCGTCGGCAGGACGATCGGCAGGAAGTCGGTCCAGCCGCTCTCGCGGAAGAGCCGGTGGAGGTTCTCCTCGGTGTCGGGCTCGGTCAGGCGCGGTGTCGAGCGGTCGAATGCGACGCCGCGGAGATCGCCCTCGTCCAGGGGTCGGGTCAGCGACTCGAGCACCTCCTCCATGAAGGGGCGGCCGCGGACCGGGTCGTGGCCCTCGATGTAGGCCTGCAGCTCGTCCGGCGACCTTCCCATCACGGGCGTCGGCACGAAGGCTCGGCGGGCCTTGGGCATCCCGTTGACGCGCAGGACGGAGTCGACCAGCCTCGCGAAGGCGTCTGCGTGGACCGCGACCGCGGGCACGCCGTAGTCCGCCTCGAGCGTCATTGCATGCCCGGAGACCTCCGGGCTACAGGTGCTTCAGAGGCCGACGCCGAGAATGGCTGCGTCGCCCTCGGCCTTGATGCGGGCGGACAGCTCGGGGTCCGGCTTGTGCATGTCGTGCCACCGGACCACCTCGGTCGAGACCTCGGGACGGTGCTCCTCGAGCCAGCCCCGGAGGCGGTGCATGAAGTTGTCGGAGTTCTCGAAGCCGACGTCCACGAGGAAGAGCTTCTTCCCCTCGAGGGTGTCGAGCGACTGGGCCAGGCCACGCGCGCTGACCTGCGGCGGGTAGCCGGCGGGGTTGAGCACCGAGAGGTCCGTCACGAGATGACCGCCTCGTAAGCCGCCGGCTCGCTGACCGCAGGAGGAGCATCCGCCGTATCGCCCTTGATCAGCCGGAACACGTGACCGCGCAGGCGCGTGAACTCCGCCAGCTCCTTCGTGGCCATCTGGGCGCGAGGCCTCGGTAGGTGCACCTCGACGACTTCCTTGACCGTCGTCGGCCGTTGCGTGAGGACGACGATCCGGTCCGAGAGGTAGACCGACTCGTCGATGTCGTGCGTGACGAAGACGACGGTGATCCCGAAGTCGGCGTGCACCTTCAGCACGAGGTCTTCGAGGTCGGCGCGGGTCTGAGCGTCGACCGACGCGAACGGCTCGTCCATCAGCAGCAGGCTCGGTTTGTAGGCGAGCGCCCGTGCGATCGCCACGCGCTGTTGCATTCCTCCAGACAGCTGCCAGGGATGACGGTCGGCGAAGTCGGACAGCCCGACGGCGGCGAGCGCCTCCGCGGCGCGCAGCTCACGCTCCTTCTTGCGCAGCCGCTGCGCGAGCAACGGCAGCACCACGTTTCCGCGCACGGTCATCCAGGGCAGCAGCGAGCGGCTGTATTCCTGGAACACGAGCGCAAGCCCGTCGGACGGCCCGTCGATGCGCTTGCCTTCGAGAAAGGCCGCACCCGCCGTCGGCGCCAGGAGACCGGAGAGACATTTCAGCAGCGTCGTCTTCCCGCACCCCGACGGGCCGACGATGCAGACGAACTCTCCTTGCTGCACGTCGAAGGTGAGCTCCCGGATCGCCTGAACGGCATGCTCGTTCGTGCCGTACGTCTTCGACAACTGCTTAACCTCGAGTGACTGCACCTACGCTGCACCTCCTGCGTCACGAGCGGTCGCACGCCAGCCGCGGTGCCAGCGCAGGGCGCGCCGCTCCACGAGCAGGAAGACCACGTTGACTGCATAGCCGACAAGTCCGAGCATGATGATCCCCGACCACATGTCGGGGATCCGGTACGTCTCTTGAGCGAAGAGGATGAAGAACCCCAGGCCGTTCGTGCTCGCAAACATCTCGCTGAATGCCATCACGAGCAGCGCGACGGCGAGGGCGATCCGCAGCCCGGCGAAGATCTGCGGGGTTGCGGCTGGAAGGATGATCCGGAAGATGCGGTGCCTGCGCGACAGCTTGTACGCACGCGCCATGTCCAGCTGCTGAGGCTCCACGCCCCGGACGCCGTCGATCGTGTTCAGCAGCACCGGGAAGAACGAGGCGAGTGCGATCGACGACACTTTCATCTTGTCGTCGAAGCCGATCAGCAGGATCATGATTGAGATCAAGGCTGGTGCCGGGATCGAGCGGAGAAAGTCCACGACCGGAGCCGTCGCCCGTCGCACAGGCGTCCACAGTCCCAGCATCGTGCCGACCGCAATTCCGGCCACGGCGGCAATGGCAAGCCCCAGGCCGAAGCGCTGCAGGCTCGGCAGCAGGTCGGACCCGATCCGCTCGAAGACCCAGTTCGCCTCGAAGGCATCGACGATGACGCGGAGCGGCGGGAAGAAGGGCGACGTGCTGTCCTCGCTCAGGAACCACCAGCCGCCGACGACCGCGACCGGCAGCCAGATCTCCAGGAAGAAGCCTCGGAGCCGTCTCGTCACGAGGGGAGCTCCCGTCGCTGCGAGGGATGCCAGCGCAGCGTGCGCCGCTCCAGCCGGTTGAAGCCGATCGCGATCGCCACGCCGAGCAAGCCACTCGAGGCGATCAGTGCGAATGCATGCGCGGGCTGTCCGGCGTATTGCGCCTTGAAGATGTCCTGGCCGATCCCGGAGAGCCCCACGACCATCTCGGTGCCGACGCCCAGGAGCAGGGCGATCGAGGCGGAGATCCGAAGCCCGGTGGCGATGTACGGCGTCGCCCCGGGCAGGGAGAGGAAGAAGAAGCGCATGAACCGGCCCAGCCGGTACGCGGTCGCCGTATCGCGGGCGACCGGGTCGACATCCTGGACGCCGTACATCGTCTGGAAGAAGAGCGGCCAGAACGCACCGAGCGCGATGATGTACACCTTGAGCTGGAGGTCGATGCCGAAGACGAGGATGAAGAGCGGCAGCAGTGCGATCGACGGAATCGGGCGGATGAAGTCGACCACGAACCGCACCGAACGGTAGAGCCACTGGCTCGAGCCGACGGCGATGCCGATCGGCACCGCGGCCGCGATTGCGAGGCCGAGTCCGAGCGCCCAGCCCTTCATCGTGTTGCCGACTGCACCCCAGAAGCTACCCGTCTGGACGAGCTCGAAGAGGGCCTTCGCGATCGACGTCGGCCGCGGCAGGGAAGTCTCCGCGACGACCCCGGTGACGACTGCGAGCTCGATCAATGCGAAGAAGGCCACCGTGCCGAGCACGGGAAGCGCCGTCCCGCGGAGACCCTGCACGAGTGCACCTAGCGGCGCCGCTGTCGCGCGCGGAGCACCGTGCGCCGGCTCGAGGAGTCCCGTGTCGCTCACGCGCTCGCGGCGACCGCGGCTGCTGCTGCCGTCGGCCAGGCTCCGTCGCGGAGGAAGCGGTCGGCGGTCACTGCCGCGGTCGCGCCGTCGCCGGCGACGGCGATCGCCTGCGCCACCGACTCGCTGCGGACGTCGCCGGCTGCGAGAAGCCCGGCGAGCTCGGTCCGCATCAGCGCGTCCGTCCAGATCCGTCCGTTCTCGTCGAGCGCCACCCGGTCGCCCAGGAATGCCGTCTGCCCGAGCGAGCCGATGTACGGGAAGAGCGCTCCGGCTTCGAGCTCCTCGCTGCTGCCGGACGCGAGGTCTCGGACGCGCACCCCCTGCAAACGCTCCTCGCCCAGGACCTCATCGACCACGCTGCCGTAGCGGATCGTGATCGCGGGCGACTCGAGCACGCGGCGGGTGTAGGTCTCCTGACCCTCGAGCGCATCGCCGCGGTGAACGAGGACGACCTCCCGCGCGAACTGGGCGAGCTCGAGGGCCTCGAGCAGAGCGGAGTCGCCGGCGCCGATGACGACGACCGTCCCGTCCCGGTAGATCGGCCCGTCGCAGCTGGCGCAGTGAGAGATGCCCCGGCCCTGCAGCTGCTCCTCGCCGGGAACACCGAGCTTGCGAGGGGTCGATCCGCTCGCGACGATGACTGCGCCGGCCGTCAGGGGACCGTCGGCGGTCGCCACCGTCCAGCCGTCGCCGGCGGTCGGCTCGATCGCCTCGACAGCGGCGGTGCGGAACTCGGCGCCCGCGTTCATCGCCTGCTCCTGCAGCGCGGGACACAACTCGAACCCCGCAACGCCGTCCGCGAAGCCGGGAAAGTCCTCGATCTTGGAGATGCTCAGCAGCTGCCCACCGGCGATCGCGCTGTCGAGGCACGCGGTGGACCGCCCGTGGCGGGCGGCAAAGAGCGCTGCGGTGGCGCCTGCGACTCCTCCGCCGATGATCACGACCTCATAGTCCATCGTTCACCCCTCGCCGCCTCTGGCGGCGCGCCGTTCATTGCTACTGGACAGTAGGGTCCTACCAGATCCGCGTGGGACGCTCAAGTTCGGCTTCCTCTCGATCACGCACGGTCACTAGACTCACCGCTGGTGTCTACTTCCACGATACGCCCTCACGGCTCCATGCTGGCGGCAGTCCTGCCTGAACCGGGCGCTCCGCTCCAGATCGAGGAGGTGCCGATCCCGAGTCCGCGGCGCGGCGAGGTGCTCGTCCAGGTGGCGGCGTGCGGCGTCTGCCACACCGACCTGCACGTGATGAAAGGGGAGGTCGCCTTCCCGACACCGGCCGTGCTCGGACACGAGATCTCCGGCGTCGTCGTCGGCCTTGGCGACGGTGTCGAGTCGGTCGCCCTCGGCACGCGCGTGATCGGGACGTTCATCATGCCGTGCGGCGACTGTGGGGAATGCCTCCGCGCCCGCGACGACCTGTGCGAGCGGTTCTTCGCGATGAACCGGCTCAAGGGAACCTTGTACGACGGCGAGTCGCGGCTCGCTCGTTCGGACGGCTCGACGCTCGCCATGTACTCGATGGCCGGGCTCGCCGAGTACTCGGTCGTGCCCGCGACGAGTGTCTTCGCGCTGCCCGATGCCGCCGACCTCGAGGAGTCGGCCGTGCTCGGCTGCGCCGCGATGACCGGCTACGGCGCGATCCGACACGGGGGAGAGCTCCGCGGCGGCGAGCGCATCGCCGTTCTCGGCGTCGGCGGCGTGGGGTCGATGATCGTGCAGTTCGCCCGGGCCACCGGCGCGCTCCAGGTGGTCGCGATCGACATCAACAAGGAGAAGCTCGACGCGGCGAAGGCGCTCGGAGCGACGGACGTCGTCGACGCGTCGGCCGGCGACGCCGTGGCGGAGGTCGTCGAGCTGACGGGCGGCGGCGCCGACGTCGTCTTCGAGGTGCTGGGCCGGCCGCAGACGTTCGAGCAGGCCGTGGCGATGCTGCGCGACGGCGGGCGCATGGTCGCCGTCGGGATCGCGCCGGTTGGCGCGACGGCATCCGTCGAGATCACGCGCCTCGTGCGTCGGGGCCTCCAGATCGTCGGCTCGTTCGGGGCTCGGCCCCGTAGCGACATGCCCCTCCTGCTCTCGCTGATCGAGCGCGGAGTCTTCAACCCGTCGATCGCGATCACACGCCGCTACGACCTCGCGCAGGCGGCCGAGGCCTACGACGCTCTCGATCGCCAGGAGATCGTCGGCCGCGCGATCCTGACGACCGGCGCGGCCTAGCCCGCGGCTTCTCCGACCTCGTCGATCGCCCGCCGGAGGCGGTCGAACTCGGGCTCGTCGTGCGGGGTGGGGCGAAGCGAGAAGACGAACCTCGACACGCCGGCCTCGACGTAGGCGCGCAGCAGGTCGCGATCGAGCGGCGAGGCAAAGAGCGTGATCGGGAAGTCCCGGCCGGCTGCAGCGGCGCGCTCGCGAACGTCGTTGATGCGCTCGAGGATCACCTGCGGGTCGTTGACCGCGTGGTTCGTGATCCAGCCGTCGCCGTGCTCGAGAGCCCGGGTCGGCGCCTTCGGGCCGTCGCCCGCCAACAGGATCGGCGGATGGGGGCGCTGGAGGGGCTTCGGATACGACCAGATGGGCGGGAAGGAGACGAAGCGCCCCTGGAACTCGGGCTCCTCCTGCGTCCAGATCGTCCTGATCGCGTCAGCCCGCTCGGTCAGGACGGCGAACTTCTGCTTCGGGTCGGTGCCGTGGTTCCGTAGCTCCTCGTCGTTCCAGCCGGCTCCGACCCCGAAGAGCACGCGCCCACCGGAGACGTTGTCCAGGGTGGCGACCGCCTTGGCCGTCGTGATCGGATCGTGCTGCGCGAGCAGGCAGAGCCCCGTGCCGAGCCGGATCCGCGACGTCGTCGCCGCGATCGCCGCCAGGGAGACGAACGGGTCCGGGAAGCGGAGGTACATGGGTGCGAGCGGCTTCCCGCCCGGAAAGGACGACTCACGGCTGACCGGGATGTGGGTGTGCTCGGAGAACCAGAGCGACTCGGCGCCATGCTCTTCCGCGAACGCCCCGAACTCGACGACCGACATCCGGTCGTCGGTGGGGAAGGTGATGCCGACGCTGGGCGTGCTCATGCGCGGTGAGGCGGCCGGGAGACCCGGCCGCCTCGTACAGCAGTGGAGGTCACGCCGCCGGCGCCGTCTGGGCGAGCCAGTCGGGCACGAGGTCGCCGGCCGTGATGATCGTGTCGCGTGAGGCCTCGAGCTCGGCGAACGTCTTCGGCAGGTCGACGTTCACGAGCTGGCCGCCGCGCTTCACGGCCTTGCCGGCGACGAAGACGGAGTCGACGTTGGAGGTGTCTGCGAACACGACCACCGTGCCGACCGGATCGTAGACCGGCATCGTGTTGATCGCCTTCGTCTGGATGAGGACGATGTCCCCCTGCTTGCCGGGCGTGATCGACCCGATCTTGTGGTCGAGCGCGCAGGTGCGGGCGCCTTCGATCGTCGCGAACTCGAGCACGTCCCGGTGGGTGAGCGTCGGCGCGTAGGCCTCGTCCGGCGTGTCCGTGAAGGCGATGATCCGGTCCTGGATCAAGGCCGTGCGCATCTGCGTGAACATCTCGCCGGGGACGCTGGAGACGACGTCGACGCTGAGCGACGGGCGCACCCCGCGGGCGAGCAGCCTCCCGGTCGGAGGATGCCCGTGGCCCATCAGCATCTCGACGTAGGGCGCGATCGAAGCGGTGCCTCCGGTCTGCGCGACGAGGTCGAGCTCCTCGTCGGTGGAGTCCGTGCAGTGGATGAACGTGATGTCGTCGCCGAGCAGCCCGAGCTGGTCCAGGTTCTTGATGTGGTTCACGTGCACGTTGTGGAGCCGCATGCCGACGTGGACGCTGATCCGAATCCCGAGATCGCGCGCCAGCTCCCAGTCGTGCTTGGCGACCTCGAAGTTGGAGTTGCCGGGCGCGCGAGCCGCGAGGGCGAGCGTGACCAATCCGTCGTCGGAGGAGAAGTACGTCTCCGCGACGCGGCGGATGTCCTCGGGATGGTCGAGGTCGCTGAACGCCCACCATTCGCCACCCGTCGGGACGCCGTGCGCGTAGATCGCGCGGATGCCGGCGTCCTTGAGGCCGTTGACCGCGGCGTCCGAGTGATCCGGCGTGTTGTTGATGTGCGACCAGTCGAGCAGGGTCGTGACGCCGCCGTTCAACGCCTCGAGCGAGCCGGCGTAGTTGCCGACGTAGACGTCCTCGGGGCGGTAGTGGCCGCCGACGCTACCGAGCATGACTGCGAAGTAGCTGTCGAGCGTGCAGCAGGGGAGGATGCCGCGAACCGGCGTCTGCCACGTGTGCCGGTGGGTGTCGACGAAGCCCGGGATCACGATCATCCCGGTGGCATCCACCGTCTCGGCGTCGGAGACCTCGAGCTGCCGGCCGACCTCCGCGATCTTGCCGTCCACGACGAGGACGTCCCCTCCGGCGATGTCGCCGATGTCGGGGTCCATCGAGATGATGTAGCCGTTGCGGATCAGAAGCCGCTCCGAGCTCATGCTTCTCCTTTCAGGCGTGGTCTGGTGAAGGAAAATCCGTGACGGGGAGGTCGATACCCCTGACGTACATGCGTCCGGCCACGAGCAGCTCTTCGGCCGGGAACTTCGTGATCACTTCGCAGCCGTCCGCGGTGACCACGACCTCCTCTTCGATTCGAGCGGCCGAGCGGCCGTCCCGCGCGGCGCAGTACGTCTCGAGCGCGAAGACCATGCCCTCCTCGATCTCGACCGGATCGTCGAAGGAGTGCAGTCGGGAGATCATGGGCGCCTCGTAGAGGCCGACACCGAGCCCGTGGCCGAACTGGAGGCCGAAGCAGTTCTCCTCACTCGAGAACCCAAGCTCCTCCGCCGTCGGCCAGACGGCCGCGATCTGGTCGGTGGTCGCCCCGGGGCGAACGAGGGCGATCGCATCGTCGAGCCACTCGCGGCACTGCTTATAGGCATCGAGCTGCGCCGAGTTGACGCCGCCCACGTTGAACGTGCGGTAGTAGCACGTCCGGTAGCCCATGAACGAGTGGATGATGTCGAAGAAGGCCTGGTCGCCCGGGCGCAGGAGCCGGTCGGAGAAGACATGCGGGTGCGGGTTGCAGCGATCGCCGGAGACCGCGTTGATGGCCTCGACCTGCTCCGAGCCCCGCTCGAAGAGGAGCTGCTGCGCGCGTGCCACGATGTCGCTCTCGCGGATTCCGGGGCGGAGCATCCGGTAGATCTCGTCGTAGACGCCGTCGACGATCGCGGCCGCGTGCGTGAGCAGCGCGATCTCCTCGGGGGTCTTGAGCCTGCGCGCGGAGAGCATCACCTGCGACCCGTCCGTCGTCCGGATCCCGGCGCGGTGGAGGGCCTCGAGCGTAACCATGTCGGTCATGTCGATCCCGAGCGGCTCCTCGAGGAGGCCGCGCTCGCGCAGCTCGCCGGCGATTCGTGCGCCCAGTGCGTCGGGGACTCCCGTCTCGACGGGCATGGCGCCGCGCATCGGCGTCACGCCGGCGCGGAAGCTCGTCTCCGGCAGCCATGGCGCGTACAGCTGGTGATGGCGGGCGGCCGACCCGAAGTCCCAGAGGATCGGGTCGTGTCCACGGCACAGGAGCGTGTAGCGGGCGTTCTTGTCGCGCGCCCACTCGCCGATGTGCGTGCTCGTGACGTAGCGGATGTTGTTCGGATCGAACAGGAGCAGCGCGCCGAGGTCGGACGCCTCGAGCGCGGCCTTCGCGCGCTGGAGACGGTCGCTCCGGAGCTTGGCGAAATCGATCCGCTGCTCCCAGTCCACGCCCATGACCGCGCCCTCGGAGGCGATTTTCGAACCGGTGCGATGAATGGTCGTCACGTTGGAATTCTCCTCGGGTGTTCAGCAAACATAAACAGAGACACGCCGAGGCGTCAACACGCCCGCCTACTCCGGCTGCGTTCGGCGCCTGAGGCTGAGGTAGAGCGCCATGAAGTCCTGGTCCTCGTAGCCGGCCGCCATCGCCTCGTCGACGGCCGCGCTCAGCGTCGTCACGAGCGGCAGGGGGACGGCGCGTTCGCGCGCGAAATCCTCGACGAGGTCGATGTCCTTGCGCATCATCTCCGTCGTGAAGGTGGCCGAGTAGTCGCCCGCCAGCAGCGGCTCCATCTTGTAGCGGACGAACGGCGACCCGACGGCCGAGTTCGCCATCACCTCGAGCAGCGTGCGCGGCTCGACCTCCCCTGCCTCCGCGAGCGTGAGCGCCTCCGCCATCAGCTGCGCGGTGCCGCCGATCATGATCTGCAGCGCCAGCTTCACGACGCGCGCCTGCTCGCCCGCCCCGACGTGGTAGAGCGTGGGGCCGATCGCTTCGAGCACCGGCTTTGCCCGCGCGTAGGGCTCCTCCGGGCCGGAGACGATGAGCGTCAGGTTGCCGCTGCGGACGACGGTCGGATTCCCGCTCACCGGCGCGCGCAGAAAAGCGACGCCGGCGTTCTCGGCCACGGCGGCGACCTCCATCGAGGCCTCGGGCGAGACAGTGCTCAGGTCGATCAGGGTCGTGCCCGGCCGGGCCCTCCTGAGCGCCGAGCCCGCCACGGCACGGAGAGCCTCGTCGTCGGCGAGCATCGTCAGGAGCACGTCGGCGTCGCCGAGCAGGTCTTCCACGTGCTCGGAGCGCGTCGCGCCGCGCTCGGTCAGCGCGGCCGTCTTCTCGACGCTCCGGTTCCACACGGTGAGCGGGTAGCCCGCGTCGAGGAGGCGCTCCCCGATCGCGCTGCCCATGTTGCCGAGGCCGGCGAGCGCGAGCCTCATCGGCCTCGGGCTTGCGGCGGCGGGGTTGCGTCCGTGCGCGCGCACGTGTATTCGTGCCCCTGTTGTTCCGTGAAACTGTACGCAGCGGTTGTCACGCTGCACATGCTCTCAGATGCTGGCCAGCAACGGACGAGGAGGAATCGAAGTGGCGGACAGAGGCGCGGTAGTGGTGATCGGAGGAACGTCCGGGATCGGCCGCGAGGTCGCGAAGCGCTATGCCGACGCGGGCCGGCGCGTGATCCTGTCCGGGCGCGACGAGGGTCGAGCCGCGGCGACCGCCGCCGAGCTCGGCGGCGACACAGCCGGGGTGGCCGTCGATCTCTCCGTCCCCGAGACGATCGCGCCCGCACTGGCCGACATCGGTGCCGTCGACTACCTCGTGATCGCCGCCATCGAGCGGGACGCGAACAAGATCCGCGAGTTCGACTTCGCCCGGGCAACGCGGCTCGTGACGCTGAAGCTCGTCGGCTACGCGGAGGTCGTCCACGCGCTCCACGACCGGTTCCACGAGCGCTCCGCGGTCGTGCTCTTCGGCGGGCTCGCGATGGTGCGGCCGTACATCGGCTCGACGACCGTGACCACGGTGAACGGCGGCGTCAGCTCCATGATCCGGACGCTCGCCCTCGAGCTCGCGCCCGTCCGCTTCAACACGTTGCATCCCGGTATCGTCGGCGACACCCCGACGTGGGCCGGGAACGACGCGAAGCTCGCCGAGGTGCTCGCCCGGACGCCGACAGGACGCCTCGTCAAGACCGAGGACATCGTCGGCGCAACCGCCTTCCTGCTCGAGAACGAGGCCGTCAACGGCATCAACCTCGAGGTGGACGGCGGCTGGATGCTGATGTAGCGGGCGGCGCTACTGCGCCGCCGGCATCAAGCCGCCGCGCGTGTCGCCGTGGCGGTTGACCACGAACCAGATCGCCGTCACCGGCTCGTCGCCGATCGTCCAGAGCCGATGTGGCAGGCGGGAGTCGAAGACGACCGAGTCGCCCGGCCCGAGCTCGAAGTCCTCGAAGCCGACGCGGACGCCGAGCCGCCCGCTCGTGACGATCCCGTACTCCCGGCCGCCGTGACGGATGAGCGACTCCTCCGCCGCGGACGCCGCACCCGGCTCGTAGGTCACGCGCAGGAACTCGACTTCGTCGTCCGCACTCGGCGCGAGCTGCTCCCACGTGACGCCGCCCGCGAGCGAGATCGCGCTCCTCGTATCGTGTCGCTGCACAAGCGACCGGCGCAGGCGTTTGTGTCGGGGGCCGGTGGACGACTCGCCGTGGATCAGGTCGTCCATCGACAGGCCGAGCTCGCTCGCGATCGAATACAGGGTCGCCACCGAAGGCATCACGCGGTCCCGCTCGATCTGGGAGATCAGGCTCGGCGAGACGCCGAGGCGCCGGGCGAAGCCGCGTAGCGTGTCGCCTGACGCAACGCGGGCGGTCCTCATGCGGAAGCCCAGGGTGTCGGCTGCGGGCGTAGTGGCCTCGGCCGGCGTCGCCGGGAGGGCGACGGCTTCCGAGGCGGTCGCTTTACCCATCCCCACGGAGTCTAACGCGCGAAGAAGACGTCGCCATGTTTCTTGACGTTCCACATCCCGCCCGCTTACTGTTTCGTCGTAGTGAACGATGCGCGGGCGACCCGCCGGCGCGAATCGACGAAAGGGGCAGCGTGCACCACCTCGTCCGGGCGAGCGACATCCAGCTGGTGCCGGCCTCTGGCGGGCACAGCTCCGGGTACACGCGCTGCTCGCTGATCGACGGGTCCAGCGGCTCCGTGCACATGGGTCTCGGCCTCGCCGCTCTCGAGGGAGACGGCGCCCTCGACCTGCACGCCCACTCCTACGAGGAGAGCTTCTACGTCACCGAGGGCAACCCGGTGCTCGTGCTCGACTGCCGACCGGTCACGCTGATGCCCGGCGCCTGCGGCGTCGTGCCGGTGGGAGTGCCGCACGCATGGCGGGGCGGCGGTGCGCCGGCGCGCTGGATCGACATGGCCGCACCGCAGCCCCGCGAGGAGGGCCGCCCGACGGACACGTTCTGGCTCGGCGCCGCGCCGGACGCAGAGCCGGAGACGGTGGACATCCGCAACCCTCTCTCCCGGCACCTGTTCCGCCTCAACGACGCAGACATGGACATCGTCGAGCTGCGCCGCGGCGCCGGCGTGGATGCTCCGACGGTCTCGGCCAGCATGGCGACGGCGCTCCTGGCCTACAGCGGCATCTCCGTGAAGATGCTCGTGGACCAGCGTCTCGACGCCCAGCTCTCGTGGATGTTCATGGTCGAGTACCAGCCGACGGGCGTGGCGCAGCCGCACGACCATCCTCTGGAGGAGTCGTACATCATCCTGGACGGGACGGTGGACGTGGTGGCCGACGACGAGCGCTATACGCTGAACCCGGGCGACGTCTTCTGGACCGGCGTCGGCACGATCCATGCCTTTTACAACGACAGCGGCACGACTGTGCGCTGGCTCGAGACCGCAGCGCCGCAACCGCCCGCGCGCCACTCGTATCGGTTCGAGCGCGATTGGGACTACCTGAGACAGAAGCTGGGCGAGGGCGCATGACGACAGGGGAAGGTGGCACGCCGATGACGACGGAATCTCCAATGGCCGTGACCGAGACCTCGCAGGAGCTCGCGCTGCGCTTCTACGAGCAGATGCGGAAGATCCGCTCGTTCGAGGAGCGGGCGGACGAGCTCTACAAGCTGCGCCTGATGGCCGGGCTGACGCACCTCTACATCGGGGAGGAGGCGATCGCCGTGGGCGTGTGCGAGAGCCTCGGCCGCGACGACTACATCACGAGCACCCACAGAGGCCACGGTCATTGTCTGGCCAAGGGCGCCGACGTGGAGCGCATGTTTTGCGAGCTCCTCGGCAAGGAGGCCGGCTACTGCCGCGGCAAGGGCGGCTCGATGCACATCGCCGACCACGAGAACAACAATCTCGGCGCGAATGCGATCGTGGGAGGCTCCGCCGGGATCGCGACGGGGGCGGCCTTCTCGGCGAAGGCGCGCGGCAGCGGCCAGGTCGCCGTCTGCTTCTTCGGCGAGGGCGCGCTCGGCCAGGGGCTCGTCTACGAGGTGATGAACCTGGCCTCGCTCTGGACGCTCCCCGTCGTCTACGTGTGCGAGAACAATCTCTACAACGAGTACACGCACTACTCGGAGACGACCGCCGGCGACATCGCCACCCGCGCCGCCGCGTTCGGCATCCCCTCCGAGGAGGTCGACGGTCAGGACGTTCGCGCGGTGCACGCGGCGGCGACGCGCGCCGTCGAGCGGGCCCGCCGCGGCGACGGGCCCTCGTTCCTCCTCTGCCGGACGTACCGGTTCATGGGTCATCACGTCGGCGACGTCGACCGCACGTACTACCGCTCGAAGGAGGAGGAGCAGGAGTGGCGCCAGCGCGACCCGCTCGAGCTCGCAAGGCGCTGGCTCCTCGAGGACGGCCTCGCGGACGAGGCGACGCTGGACGAGATCGACCGCCGGGCGGACGAGCTCGTCGCGGCTGGTTCGCAGGCCGCGATCGACTCGCCGTATCCGAGCCCGGACGAGGTGGGCAAGCATGTCTACGCCTAGCGTCAAGGAAGTGCCGACGTCGCACGAGGGCATGCGGGAGATCTCGCTCGCGCAGGCCGTGAACGAGGCGCTGGCGGAGGAGCTGCGCCGCGATCCGACCGTGTTCATCGTCGGCGAGGACGTGGCCGAGGCCGGGACCGCGTTCAAGGTGATGACCGGGCTCGTCGAGGAGTTCGGCCGGGAGCGGGTGATCGACTCTCCGATCTCGGAGCCCGGCATCACGGGGCTCGGGCTCGGCGCCGCGATGACGGGCATGCGTCCCGTCGTCGACATCATGTTCGGCGACTTCCTGACGCTCGTCATGGACCAGCTCGCCAACCAGGCGGCGAAGATCCACTACATGTCGGGGGGCCGCCTGAAGGCGCCGCTCACCCTGCGCACGACGCTCGGCGCCACCCGCCGCTCGGCCGCGCAGCACAGCCAGAGCCTTCACGTCTGGCCCGCACACATCCCTGGGCTCAAGGTCGTCCTCCCCTCGACTCCCGCGGACGCGAAGGGCTTGCTGAAGACGGCGATCCGCGACGACAACCCGGTCGTCTTCTTCGAGGACAAGATGATGTTCGCGACGAAAGGCCTCGTCCCGGACGGGGAGTACACGATCCCGTTCGGCGTGGCGGACGTGAAGCGCGAAGGGGAGGACCTGACCCTGATCGCCACAAGCTCGATGGTGTACGTCGCGCTCGAGGCGGCAGAGCTGCTGGCCGGCGAGGGGATCTCCGCGGAGGTCGTCGATCCGCGGACGCTGGTGCCGCTCGACCGCGCAACGCTGGCGGCGTCGGCCCGAAAGACCGGCCGTGTGATCGTCCTCGATGAGGGCCACCAGAGCTACGGCGCTTCGGCCGAGATCGCCGCCGTCGTCGCCGAGGACGCCTTCTTCCACCTCGATGCGCCCGTGCGGCGAATGGGGGCGATGGACGTCCCGATCCCGTTCTCACCGGTGCTCGAGGACGAGACGGTACCGACGCCCGATCGCGTCCTCGCGGCTGCGCTCGAGCTCCTCGGGAAGCGCTGATGCCGACGAACGTGATCATGCCCGCACTCGAGATGGCCCAGGAGACGGGTCGGCTCCTCCGCTGGCTGAAGGCCGAGGGCGAGGCGGTCGTCAAGGGCGAGCCGCTGATGGAGATCGAGACCGACAAGGTGACGGTCGAGATCGAGGCGCCGGCGAATGGAGTGCTCGCAGCCGTCACGGCGGCGGAAGGCGCCGACGTCCCCGTCGGCGAGACCGTCGCGCAGATTCTCGCTCCCGGCGAGACCGCGGCCGAGGCCGCCATTGCGACGGCCGCTCCCGAACAGGCACCGGTCGCGGTCGCAGTGCCCGCAGCTCCGGCGGTAGAAGCGCCGGCCGCCGGCGGCAACGGGCGGCGGGGACGGCCGCTGGCATCGCCGAAGGCGCGGCGGTTGGCGGCCGAACGCGGTCTGGATCTGGCCGTCGTCTCCGGCTCGGGGCCGCACGGTGCGATCGTGGCTGCGGATCTGGACGGCGTCGATGCTGTGCCGCCGAGCGCCGCCACCGACGACCTCGAGGTCGGATCCATCTGGCGCCGGATGGCGGAGCGCACGTCTCAAAGCTGGCAGGCGCCGCATTTCTTTTTGACTCGCGAGGTCGACGCCCGGCGGTTGCTGAGCTGGCGCGAGAGCGTCCGCTCGCGGGAGGGGTACGAGAGCGTCACGCACACCGATCTGCTCGTGAAGGTGGCAGCGGAGGCGCTGCGGCGGCACCCGCGGGCGAACGCAGCCTGGGCGGACGGCCGGATTTCGGGCTCGGGCGAGGTGAACGTCGGCATTGCCGTCGCGGTCGACGACGGCCTGGTCGTTCCCGTCGTCCACGGTGCCGATCGACTCAGCCTGCGCGAGATCGCGTCGCGTCGCGCCGCGGTCGTAGCCGCCGCCCGAGCAGGGAAGCTGCGGCCGCAGGACGTGAGCGGCGGTACCTTCACGATCTCGAACCTCGGCATGTATGGCGTCGACGCCTTCCTGGCGATCATCAATGCTCCGCAGGCCGCGATCCTCGCCGTCGGCCGGATCGCCGATCGCGTGGTCGCGGAGGACGGCGCGCCTACCGTTCGCCCCTCCCTCGTGCTGACGCTCTCATGCGACCACCGCGTGCTCGACGGCGCGCGCGGCGCTCAGTTCCTCGAGACGCTCGTCGGTCTGATCGAGGAGCCCGCCGGAATCGTCTCCTGAGCGTGCTCGCGCGGCTCAGCCGCCGCGG
>JAWVCV010000148.1:0-4213 GCA_033858115.1 Gaiellaceae bacterium | reverse complement strand
CTCCGCCGGATCGACGATCTGGGGCTCCTCGTCGAGCACGCCGATGATCTTGTCGAGCGCCGCGATCGCGGCGAGGAACGTGTTGTAGAGCTGCGAGAGCTGCTGGATCGGATCGAAGAAGTTCGAGAGGTAGAGCGCGAAGGCGAAGAGCGTGCCTGCGCTCATCTGGCCGTGGTAGACGAGCCAGCCGCCGTAGCCGAAGACGATCGCGGTCGCGGCCGAGGCGAGCAGGTCGACCACGGGGAAGTAGATCCCATTGAGGACGACCGTCTCGTAGTTGGCCGCGCGATAGCGGTCGTTGACGCCCTGGAAGGCGCGCTCCTGTACCGGCTCCCGCGTGAACGACTGGATGACGCGCATGCCTGCGATGTCCTCCGCAAGCGTGGCCGTGACGAGACCGAGCCGCTCGCGGACACTGCGGTAGGCTCGATTCGAGCGGCTGCGGAACCAGGCGGTCGCGATCGCCATGAGCGGCAGCACCGTCAGCGTCGCGAGCGCCAGGCGCCAGTCGAGCAGGAAGAGGACGACGGCCGTGCCGCCGAGCAGCAGCGTGTTCTGGACGAGGCTCGTCACTCCGTCGGTGACGAGCTGGTCGAGGGCCTCGACGTCGTTCGTGATCCGGCTGATGATCACACCGGCCCGGTTGCGCTCGTAAAAGCCGAGCGACAGCCGCTCGAGGTGGGCGAAGAGCTTGTTGCGCAGGTCGGCGAGCACGCGCTCCCCCGTCCAGCCGGTGAGGTACGTGTTCGCCGCGGAGAGCACGAGCGCCGCGAGCGCCGAGCCGAGGAAGACGATGACGATCCAGGTCAGCCGCGTGAGATCGCGCTCCTTGATCCCCTCGTCGATCGCGAGCTTCGCCAGGTATGGCGGGGCAAGCGCGACCAGCGTGTAGGCCAGCAGCGTTGCGAGCGCGAGCACGGTGCGGCCCTTGTAGGGAAGCGTCAATCGTCCGAGCAGGCCGAAGCGCCGCCGGGTGCGGCGCCACGACCAGTCGCGCACCTCGCCGCCTCGCTCCTCCGACAGGTGCCCTCCCGGCTGCCAGACCTTCATGCGGACTCCTTCAGGAGCCCCTGGATCAGGCCGTGCTCGTGGATCTCCTGGTAGACGCGGTTCGTCGCGAGCAGCTCGGCCTGCGTGCCGTGCGCGGCTATGCGCCCGTGCTCGAGCACGACGACCTCGTCCGCGAGCGCGATCGTCGAGAGGCGGTGGCCGATGATGATCGTCGTCCGGTCGCGCATCGCCTCGGACAGGCCTGCGCGGATGCGCGCCTCGGTCGTGGCGTCCACTGATGCGGTGGCGTCGTCGAGGATCAGGATCCGCGGGTCGATCACGAGCGCCCGCGCGATCGCGAGCCGCTGCCGCTGGCCGCCGGAGAGGGTGATCCCGCGCTCGCCGATGACGGTCTCGTAGCCCTGCGGCAGCTCCTCGACGAATTCGTGCGCCTGTGCGGCCCGCGCCGCTTGCTCGATCCGCTCGTCGTCGGCGTCCATGACGCCGAAGGCGATGTTCTCCCGCACCGTGGCGGAAAAGAGGAACGGATCCTGCGAGATGACGCCGATCTCGCGCCGAAGCGAGCGGCGCGTGACGTCGCGGACGTTGACGCCGTCGACGAGCACGCGACCCTCGCTCACGTCGTAGAAGCGCGGCACGAGCGCGGCCAGCGGCGTCTTGCCGGAACCGGTGTGGCCGATCAGCGCCACCGTGCGACCGGGGGTGACGGTCAGGTCGATCTCCTCCAGCACAGGCCGGTCGGCGGCGTAGCCGAAGGTGACGCCCTCGAAGCGGATCTCGCCGGGGCCGGGCGGAAGCTCGTCCGCGCCGGGCCTGTCTGCGACGCCCTCCGGCTCGTCCATCACCTCGAAGATGCGCTCGCCGGACGCAGTCGCCCGTTGCGCCTGGCCGACCCACATGCCGAGGCTTCGCAGCGGCACGATCAGCATCGCGAGCAGGAGGTTGAAGATGAAGAAGCCGCTCAGCGAGAGCGAGCCGCTGACGACCATCCGGCCTGCGGCGAGCAGGACAATGCCCTGTGCGAGCAGCGGCAAGAACGAGAGTAGGGGCACGTAGAGCGCGCGCTGCCGGAAGGCGCGCACCGTCGCGTCGAAGACCGCGCCGGAGGCGCGCTCGAACTGGCCCTGGCGCCGGTCTTCCTGCGCAAATGCCTTGACGACGTGCACGCCCACGATCGACTCCTCGGTCACCGTCGCCACGTCGCCGAGCTTCTGCTGGACCTCGCGGAGCACGGGATGCGAGACATGGCTGTAGCGGTAGGCCACAGCCACGATCAGGGGCGTGATCGCGAGCGCGATCAGAGCCAGCCGCCACTCGATGAAGAAGAGCACCCCCATCACCGAGACGATCGTGAGCACGTGCTGGAAGAAGAAGATGAGCCCGAAGCCGAGGAAGAACCGGACGGACTGCAGGTCGACGGTGGCGCGCGACATCAGCTGTCCCGTCTGGTGGCGGTCGTAGAAGCCGAACGAGAGCCGGAGCAGGTGGCCGTAGAGCCCCTCCCGCATGTCCTTCTCGATCCCGAGCGCCTGCCGGCCCGAGATGAGGCGGCGGCCGACCATGAACGCAGCCTTCAGGAAGCCGACGACGAGGATCGCGAGGACGACCCACGCGAGCGTCGCAGTGCCGCGACGGGCCTCGATCCCGTCGATCGCCTCGCCGACGAGGAGGACGATCCCGATCGCCGCCGCCTGTGAGAGAACGGCGAGAACCGTCGAGACGAGCAGCGAGACCTTGTACGGCCGCAGGAAGCCGAGCAGGCGGATGAACGTGCGGCGATACGGGACTGCGCTCACGACTCCGAGCCTAGCCGCACGAGCTCTCGCTTCACGTGCGTCAGCGCCTTCCCGAGCCGACCGCGGTTGGACGGGTCGTTCAGCCAGCCGCTTGCGCCCGACGGATGTGGAAGTGGAATCACGACGGCGTTCCCGTGCGTGTAGCTCTTGCCGATCGCTTCGGTCAGCGTCGGGATCCCGAGCAGGCGCCGCAACGCGAGGCCGCCGACGGTCACGACCAGGTCGGGACGCAGCAGCTCGAGCTCCCAGTCTCGCCAGAACTGGCACAGATCCTGCTCGCGGGGAGTGCGGTCGCCGCGCCCGGAGGCGGGGCGACCGGGGTAGCAGCGGGTCACGGAGGCGCAGTAGAAGGTCTCGTAGAGCCGGTCGCCGTCGAGATCGAGCCATGTGCGCAGCGTCCGGCCGGCGCGCCCGCGCCACGGCAGCCGCTCGACGCCCTCGACGATTCCGGGCGCCTGGCCGTAGAGGTACGCGCGCTGGTTCGCGAACGCCGCGCGCACCGGCCATGACTCGAGCGGGTAGCCGGCCTCGACGCACGCGCGGCAGCGGGCGAGGTCGCGCTGCAGCGACCGGATCGAGCGGTAGGAGCTCTTGCGCGCGGTCACGCCCGCGCTGCGACGAACCAGCGGCCCGCGAAGATCGTCTCGCCGCCGCCGAGCTCGGCGGCGAGCTCCTCGGGCTCGAAGTAGCGCTTGAAGACTTCCCAGCGCGAGCCGTCGTTGAGGATCCGCTCCTGCCACTCGACCGGCTGGACGTCGTCGCGAAGGGCGGAGTCGACCACGACGAGCTCGGGCGCGACACGCCGGGCCTCCGTCAGAAAGCGATCTCGCTCCTCCTCCGCAAGGTGCCCGTAGAAGTGGCTGGTGAAGACGCGTTCGAAGGTGCCCTCCTCGAACGGCAGCCGCAGTGCGTCCGACTGGACGAAGCCTGCGCCGGGAACGCGCACGCTCGCCACCTCGAGCATCGCGGCGCTCTGGTCGAGGCCCGTGACGGCGCCCGGCAGATGCTGCGTCAGAAACCCGGTGCCGCAGGCGACGTCGAGGGTGTGCGCCGGCCGCAGAGCCGCGAGCATTGAGATCAGACGGTCGCGCTCCTCGTCCCAGCCCGGCCGCTCGCGCTGCTCGAACCGGCCTGTGCCCAGCCACCAGTCGTCGTATTCCGCCGCCCGCGCCTCGTAGTACGCCTTCACCCTCCTAGAGTACGACCCGTGCTCGAGTCGGTGCCGAACTTCTCCGAGGGTCGCGACGAGGCCGTGATCGGCGCGCTCCGGGATGCGCTCTCGGCGCCGGCGCGACTGCTCGACGTCCACGTCGACGCCGACCATCACCGCTCCGTCTTCACGCTCGTGGGCGAGCCGGAGGAGCTCGTCGAGACGCTCCTCGCCGGGATCGCAACGGCGCGAGAGC
>JAWVCV010000147.1:0-5740 GCA_033858115.1 Gaiellaceae bacterium | reverse complement strand
GAGAGCTCGCGCCACTCCTCGATCACGCCCACGAGCTCGTGCTCGCCGCGGATCGTGCGGAGCACTCGCGTGTCGGTCGAGTAGCCCGTCTTCCCCTTGCGCCCGGGCGTCAGGCCCAGCACGTCGAAGAGGATCCGCGCCACCTGCTGCGTCGAGCCGAGCATGAACTCCTCGCCCGCAAGCTCGTAGGCCTTTGCCTCGAGCTCCTCCACCCGATCGGCGAGGCGGGCCGTGATCTCGCCCATCCGGTAGGTGTCGATCTTGACGCCGGCGTCCTCCATCGAGGCGAGCACCGCGGTGAGCGGCAGCTCGATCTCGTCGTACAGGCGCTCGGAGCCGCGCTCGACGAGGCGCTCCCGCATCGGCCCTGCCAGTCGGCGCGCCGCCTCGGCCCGGGTGATCAGCGCAGCCGTCTCCTCCTCGGCCGCGGGCTCGGGGATCACCTCGAGCCCGTACTCCCGCTGCAGGTCGTCGATCAGGTACTCCGAGCGGCCGGGCTCGATCAGGTACGCCTCGATCAGCGTGTCGTCGGCCGGTTGCATCGTCAGGCGCGGCAGCGCCTTGAAGTCGTGCGCGACGAGCTGGGCGTCGCGGAGCCGCGGCAGCAGGCTCTCGTCCCAGGCGCCGATCGTGACGCCGTCCTCCTGCGCCAGCGCGAAACGCTCGCCGGCGATCGCAAGGCCGGCCAGGCCGCGCACCTGGGGCAGCTCTCCCTCCCGCCACGGCACGAGCGTGCCCGCGACCGGGAGCGGCACGGCCGACGGGATCGCGTCCTCGAGATCCTCGATCCGGTTCAGGAGCCCGCGGAACTCGTAGCGCCGGAACATCTCCCGCAGCTGCGAGCGGTCGGGCGGCTCGAGCACGATCTGGGACGGATCGAAGTCGATGTCGAGGTCGCGTCGCATCGTCGCCAGCTCCTTCGACATGCGCGCCTGGTCGGCGAACTCGGTGATGTTCTTGCGCCGCGCCGGCGAGAGCTCGTCCGCGTGCTCGATCACGCCCTCGAGTGAGCCGTACTGCGCGATCAGCTGGCCGGCGGTCTTGTCGCCGATCCCGGGAACGCCGGGAATGTTGTCGGAGGTGTCGCCCTTGAGGCCGATGAAATCGGGCACCTGATCGGGGCGCACGCCGTAGCGCAGCTCGACCCGCTCCGGCGTATACACGTGGACATCGGCGACTCCGCGCGGGGTCATCATCAGCGCGATGTTCGGCGAGGTGAGCTGGAATGCGTCCCGGTCGGTCGAGACGACGGTCGTCTTGATCCCGGCCTCGTCGGCGCGGCTGGCCAGCGTCGCGATCACGTCGTCGGCCTCCCAGCCCTCGAACTCGAGGTTGCGGTAGCCGAACGCCTCGACGATCGGGCGGAAGTGCGGGAACTGCTCGCGCAGGAGGTCCGGCATCGGCCGGCGGCCCTCCTTGTAGACCACGTCCCCCGCCTGGGCGACAGCGGTGCGGTGCGTGGGTCTCGAGTCCCAGGCGACCGCGACTCCCTTGGGGCGGTAGTCCGAGAGCAGCTTGAACAGCATGTTCGCGAAGCCGAGCAGCGCATTCGTCGGGAAGCCGTCGCTGGTGGCGAGCTCCTCGGGGAGCGCGAAGAAGGCGCGGTAGGCGAGGTTGTTGCCGTCGACCAGGAAAAGCTCCGAGTCGCGCGCGGGCGCGTCGTCGAGCTGCAGCTCCTCGCCGGTCAGCGTCTTCGGCACACGCCCAAGCTATCGTCTCGCCGCGATGGCGCGCCTCGAGATTCGACCATTTTCCGACGACTACCTCCCCCACGCCGGCGAGCTGCTGGCGGCCCGCCACCAGGCGCACCGCGCGGCCGAGCCGCTGCTGCCGAAGCGGTACGAGAACTCGGCTGAGGCGACGAGCGAGATCGAGGCGCTCGCGCGCTCGGAAGGCGCTTCCGGCGCCGTCGCGCTGCGCGGTTCGCGGGTCGTCGGCTTCCTCCTCGGCGTGCGGCGTAGCGAGGTGATCTGGGGCCCGAACGCCTGGGTCGAGCCCGCCGGGCATGCCGTCGAGCAGGTGGAGGACCTGCGTGACCTCTACGGGGCGGCGGCCGGGCGGTGGGTCGAGGAGAAGCAGGTGCGCCACTACGCCGTCTCTCCGGCCTCGGATCCCGCCCTGACCGAGGCCTGGTCGCGCGTCGGCTTCGGACAGCAGCATGCATTCGCAGTTCGCGAGGTCCCTGACGTTGCGTGGCCGGAGGGCGTCCGGCACGCCAGCGCCGCCGACGTAGACGCGCTCGTCGCGCTCGCGCCGCTCCTGCAGGAGCACCAGTCGCAGTCCCCGGTCTTCGGTGGCGGCCTGCCGCCGGACAGCGAGGAGGAGCTGCGCGCCGAGATGCTCGAGGACATCGCCAAGGACGAGATCGCCGACCTGCTCGCCGAGCGTGACGGTCGCGCCGTCGGCGCGTTCCAGGTCCTGCCCGTCGAGCTCTCGAGCGTCCACGTCGGGCTCGCCAGACCCGCCGGCGCCGCGTTGCTCGGCTGGGCGGCCACGCGGCCGGACGTGCGCGGCTCGGGCGCCGGGCTGGCGCTGACCCAGGCGGCGTTCGCGTGGGCGCGAGATCGGGGCTACCAGACGATGGTCACGGACTGGCGCGTCACGAATCTGCTCTCGTCGCGCTTCTGGCCCGCGCGCGGCTTCCGGGAGACGTTCCTGCGGCTCTATCGGCACATCCCGTGATGGTCGTGGCGGCGGCCGTCTAGTGCGCCGGATCCCGATTCCGTCGGGTTCGCGCATCGCCGTCGTCACCGCGCCCACGGACGCGATCGTGCTGCGGCCGCCGCCCCCGTCGGAGGCGATCGCAGACGTCGGCGCGGCCGTCCGCGACGCGCTCCGCTTCCCGCTCTCGGGCACACCTCTCGAGGGCCTGGTCACCCGTGGCGGCCGGGCCACGATCGTGGTCGAGCCGGCAGAGCTGCCGCTCCCCGGAGCCCACCTGGATCCTCGCCGGGAGGCGCTTGCGGCGACGATCGCCGAGCTGGGACGGCTCGGCCTGCCCTCCGAGCGGCAGACGATCCTGGTTGCCGGCGGGCTCAACCGGCGTGCGGGCCAGCGCGAGCTGGAAGCGCTGCTGACCCCCCAGACCGCGCGCCGCTTCCATGGCCGGGTGGAGGTGCACGACGTCGAGGAGCCGGACCTCGTCCACGTCGGCGACGCCGGCCGCACGCCGCTCCGGGTCAACCGGCTCGTCGCCGAGACCGACCTCGTCGTCTGCGTCAGCGCCGCCGAGACGGTCGTGCACGGGGGCGCAGGGGCGCTGCTCGGCGCCTGCGGACCGGAGGCCGTTCGGGCTGCGACCGCCTACTCGCTGCTCGAGACTGCGGCGGCGCGCGGGTGGCAGCTCGGCGTGACGCTCGAGCGGATCCTCGCCGCGCGCGTGCCGATGATCGGCGCCTCGCTCGTGCTCAACCCGCCGCGGCTGCTCGGACGCTTTCGCGGCTACCCCTACGAGGAGGCCGCACTCGACCAACTCGCGTCCTCACCCCTGCGGCGGTTCTCCCTCCTGCCCGCCGGCATCCGCCGCCGGCTGCTCGAGGACCTCGGACGCGAGCTGACCGCGGTGGCGGCCTTCGCCGGCCCACCCTCGGTCGCCCACGCCGAGGCGCTGCTCCGCGGGATCGCACGACGTTCGGCGCGGCTCGACGCGCCGCTGGACGCGATCGTGATCGGCATGCCGTGGACGCACCACCATTCGCCGCGAGAGCGGCTGAACCCGATCACGGCGGCGGCCGTCGCGCTCGGGCTCGCCCTCCGCTTCTGGCGCGACGCGTTCCCGGTCGTCGAGGGCGGCACGGCGATCCTGCTGCACCAGCTCACGCGTCACTTCGCGCACGGCACGCAGGATCCGTATCGCGCGCTCTTCCACGAGCTCCGCGACGGCCGCACGGCCGCCGAGCTGGCCGCCGCCGAGCAGGCCGCGGCCAGCGACGAGCGCGCGCTCGCCTCCTACCGCTCCGGGCGAGCCTGCCATCCGCTGCTTCCCTACGCAGACTGGGAGAGCTGCCGGCCGGCGCTCGATCGACTGGGCGCCGTCGTCGTCGCGGGGTGCCGCGACCACCAGGCGGCGCGCACGCTCGGCTTCGTCCCAACCCACGGGCTCTCGAGCGCGCTCGAGATGGCCCATGGCCGCGCCGGCGGCGAAGCCCGCCTCGGCCTCCTGCTCTCCCCACCGTACTTCCCGCTCGAAGTGGGCACGAGCTGACGAACTTTGTGTTGATTCAACACAAGCGCTCTTCGTCCCGCGCAGCCAACCCGTCGCTCGCGAGCTTGTGTTGATTCAACACAAGCCCTCGAAGGCGGCTCAGTCCTCGCCGAGGTAGGCCTTGCGAACGCGCTCGTTCTGTCGCAGCTCCTTCGCCGGGCCCTCGATCGCGATCGAGCCGGTCTCGAGGACGTAACCGCGACTCGCGGCGTCGAGCGCCATCAGCGCGTTCTGCTCGACGAGGAGGATGGGCGTCCCCTGCGCGTTGATCGTCCGCACGATCTCGAAGATCCGCTCGACGAAGATCGGGGCCAGGCCCATCGAGGGCTCGTCGAGCAGCAGCAGCTTCGGGCGAGCCATCAGCGCTCGACCCATCGCCACCATCTGCTGCTCGCCGCCGGACATCGTCCCCGCCTTCTGCTGCTTCCGCTCGGCGAGGCGCGGGAAGAGGTCGAAGACCCGGTCGAGATCCTCCGGGAAGTTCGCCTTGTCCGTCCGCTGGAAGGCGCCCATCTCCAGGTTCTCGAGCACGCTCATGCGCGGGAAGAGGCGACGGCCCTCCGGCGACTGCGCGATCCCCATCTTGACGATCGTGTGCGGCGCCGCGTTCGTGATGTCCCGGCCCTGGAAGCGGATCGTGCCCTGGCGGGGATGGTTGACGCCGTTGATCGAGCGCAGCGTCGTCGACTTGCCGGCGCCGTTCGCGCCGATCAGGGTCACGACCTCGCCCTCGTGCACCCGGAGCGAGATGCCCTTGAGCGCATGGATCGAGCCGTAATAGGTGTGGACGTCGTCGAGCTCGAGCACGACTGCGTTGCCGGCGGCGGGCTCAGTCATGGCTGGTCGCGCCCTTGCCGAGGTAGGCCTCGATCACGCGCTCGTCCTTCTGGACCTCCTGCGGCGTCCCCTCCGCGATCTTCTCGCCGTAGTCGAGCACGGTGACGCGGTCGGAGATCCCCATCACGACCTTCATGTCGTGCTCGATCATCAGCACGGTCAGGTCGCGCTCGTCGCGCAAGAGGCGCACGAACGCGGTGAAATCGGCCGTCTCCTGCGGGTTCATGCCGGCCGTCGGCTCGTCCAGGAGCAGGAGCTTCGGCTGCGTCGCAAGCGCCCGCGCCACCTCCAGCCGCCGCTGGTCCCCGTAGGGGAGGTTGCGCGCCATCTCGTTGTCCCGGCCGCGCAGGCCGGAGAAGCGCAGCAGCTCCCGCGCGCCCACGTGCGACTCGCGCTCCTCGCGGCGCACCCGCGGCGTGCCGAAGATCGCCCCGAGGATCCCGCCGCGGAGCCTGCAGTGCATGCCGACGAGCACGTTTTCGAGCGCGGTCATGTGCTGGAAGAGCCGGATGTTCTGGAAGGTCCTCCCGATCCCGAGCTCGGTGATCGCGTGCGGTGGCTTGTCGCTGACATCGGTGCCGTCGAAGACGATGCGGCCCGAGGTGGGCTTGTAGACACCGGTGAGCATGTTGAAGAACGTCGTCTTGCCGGCCCCGTTCGGGCCGATCAGCGAGACGATCGAGCCCTGCGGGATCGTGA
>JAWVCV010000146.1:0-13734 GCA_033858115.1 Gaiellaceae bacterium | reverse complement strand
CCGAGCGCGAGCAAGGCCACGTTGCCACGGGCCGGAATTCGCGCGAGAATGCTTCTTTCCCTGCTCACGACCACCCCGGGGGGCCAATGCTCAGCTTCGGCGTCACCGTCCTGCCCGACCCGCCCTATCAGCGCCTGATCGAGCTGATGCGCCTCGCCGAGGCGCAAGGCTTCGAGTACGGCTGGACCTACGACTCGCACGTGCTCTGGCAGGAGTCGATGCCCGTGATGGCGCTCGTCGCCGACCAGACGTCGACGATCAAGCTCGGCCACATGGTCACGAACCCGGCCATCCGCGACCCGACGGTGCTCGCGAGCGCGTACGCCACGCTCCAGGACATCTCGAACGGCCGCATGATCATGGGCGTCGGCCGCGGCGACTCTTCGGTGCGCTACGTGGGCCGGAAGCCGATGAAGGTGGCCGACTTCGAGGAAGCCCTGACGATGGTCAAGCCGTTCATGAACGGCAAGGAGGTGCGCTGGAACGACAAGGATCTCCAACTCAAGTGGGTGCGCCCCGAGCTGCCCGAGATCGAGATGCACGTCGCCGGCTATGGCCCGAAGGCGCTCGCAGTCGCCGGCCGCCTGGGTGACGGCGTCATCATCCAGCTCGCCGACCCCGACATCATCCAGTGGATCATGGACACCGCCCGCAAGGCCGCCGAGGAGGCGGGCCGTGACCCGGCCGCGCTCAAGTGCATCGTCAGCGCACCGAGCCACATCACCGACGACCTCGCGGACGCGCGAGACCAGGTGCGCTGGTTCCCGGCCATGGTCTCGAACCACGTCCAGGACCTGATCGACCGCTACGGCACCGACGGCTCCGTCGTGCCGAAGGTGCTCACCGACTACGTCGAGGCGCGGAAGTTCTACGACTACAACGAGCACTCTCGCGTCGGCGCCAAGCACGGCGAGTTCGTCACCGACGAGATCTGCGACCGCTTCTGCGCGATCGGCAACACCGAGCAAGTGATCGCGAAGCTGCGCGAGCTTGAATCGATCGGCGTCGACCAGTTCAACATCTACCTGATGACCCACGGCCAGGAGAACACGCTCGAGGCGTACGGTCGGGACATCCTGCCCCAGTTCAGCGGGGTGGCCGCGTAGCCACAGACGAATCAAGGCGCCAGTGGGATGCTGCCGCCGCCGGCTGGGACCAGGAGCAGGAGCTGATCGCAGCCTCGGGCGCGCTCGTCGTCGCGGGCCTCGTCGAGGCTCTCGATCCGAAGCCGGACGACACGGTGCTCGAGCTCGCAGCCGGGACCGGCGAAGTGGGCCGTGCGGTCGTGGGCCGCGTAGGCCGTCTGATCTCGAGCGACCTCTCGCCCGCGATGGTCGAGGTCGCGCGCCGCCGGCTGCCCGAGGCCGAGCACCGCGTCATCGACATGCAGGCGATCGACCTCCCGGACGCGAGCGTCGACGGCGTCCTCTGCCGGTGGGGGTACATGCTCGTGGAGGATCCGGTGCTGGCCGTGCGGGAGACCCGTCGCGTCCTTCGTCCGGGTGGGCGACTCGCCTGCGCGGTCTGGGCCGCGGCCGAACGGAACCCGTGGGCGACGGCCTTCGGGCGCAGCCTGGTCGCGCGGGGGCTGATGGAGCCGCCGGCGCCAGGAGAGCCGCACATGTTCGCCCTCGGCGACGCGGGACGACTCGAAGCGCTTCTGCGCACCTCGTTCGAGGACGTCCAGGTGGAGCCCGTCGCGGTCGAGTTCCGCTACTCCTCCTTCGAGGAGTACCGCCGGGTGACGACGAACCTCGGCGCCAGGCTGCGGGAGACGCTCGGCGGTCTGGACGACGCCACTCGCAGCGAGGTCGAGGCGGAGGCCGCGGTGGCGCTCGAGCCATTTGCCCGCGACGGCGGCTACGTCCTGCCGGGCCTCTCGCTGGTCGGGGCCGCTCGCTAGAGGATCGTCTTGCCGAGCGCGCTCGCCACCAGCTCGACCGCGAGCGAGGCGGTCGCGTTCGCACGGTCGAGGATCGGGTTCACCTCGACGACCTCCAACGAGCCCGCCAGGCCGGACTCCGCCACGAGCTCGAGCGCAAGGTGCGCCTCGCGGTAGGAGAGACCGCCCCGGACCGGGGTGCCGACTCCCGGGGCGACCTCCGGATCGAGCGCGTCCATGTCCAGCGAGACGTGGACGAATCCCGGGCCTGCGATGTGGGTCAGCGACTCGCGGATCGCGCGCTCGATCCCGATCCGGTCGATCTCGCTCATCGTGAACGCCTTGATGCCGAGCTCCTTGATCCGCTCGCGCTCGCGGGAGTCGGCTGACCGAAGGCCGACGAGCGCGACGCGCGTCGGGTCGACCGCGGGCAGCGTCCAGAGGTCACTGTCGAAGCGCTCGTCGCCGAGGCCGATCGCGGCGGCGAGCGGCATCCCGTGGACGTTGCCGCTCGGGGACGTCTCCGGCGTGTTCAGGTCGCCATGCGCGTCGATCCAGAGCACGCCGCCGGCGCCGCTCGCTCGGGCGAGCCCACCGAGCGTGCCCAGCGCGACCGAGTGGTCGCCGCCGAGGACGAGCGGGAGCACGCCCTGCTCGATCGCCAGCCCGACGAGGCGTGCAACCCGGCCGCAGGCGGCCTTGATCTCCGGCAGGTAGCGGGCGGTCTCGTCGGTCTCCTGCGTCGCCTCGAGGACGGCGGTCTCGACGTCGCCCCAGTCGAGGACGTCGTAGCCGATCCCGTCGAGCCGCTCGTGCAGTCCCGCGTAGCGAATCGCGGACGGGCCCATGTCGACGCCGCGCCGGCCGGAGCCGAGGTCGAGCGCCGCGCCGATGATCGCGACCTGCTTGCCTGCAGCCACGAGGGCGAACCCTACTGGCTGGCCCGCGGCGGAAGCTTCCGAACACCTGTGAGTTGCGCCGTCACCGCGTCGTCCAGCTGCTGCGGATACTCGTAGCCCAGTGCATCCGCGACCTCGCCCGCGACTCGCCGGAAGAGCGCTGTCGTGCGGAAGAGGGCGTCCCAGTTGTCCTCGATGTCGGTTCCGACGAACGTGCTCGCCAACTCCGACCAGATCTCGTCCGGCAGCAGCGCCTCGAGCCCGCGCCCGTGCGACCCCGGCTTGAGCGACCAGTCGTGGTCGAGCTCGATTCGCCACTCCAGGAGCCGGCGCAGTGCGACAAACTTCGCGTCGTAGTCGAGCATGAACTTGGCGAAGAAGACCTCGCCGCGCCAGAGGCTCTTTGCGACATAGGTCGTGTCCCACCAGAACTCCTCCACGAGCGCGTCGTACTCCGCTTTCGCCGGCCTCTCGGGGATGTGTGCGCGATAGGTCGGCGGTCCCCAGCTCGACGTCTGCCCGTCCTTGTCGAGGAGCACGAGGTAGCCGACGTCCAGGTCCTCCGGCAGAGCCCCTGCTTCCGTTACCCGGGTCAGGAGCGCGTCCGGCCAGACGGTGTAGTCGATGCGAACGCCGTCTCGGTGGATGACGCCGCGGAAGTACGTCGTCAGCCCGTGCAGCTCGTGCCGGTCGGCCCAGCCCACGAGTGGGTCGCCGTAGGCGGCGCGCCAGGCAGAGCTCTCGGCAAATTCCGCGGCGCCCTGGACTGCCACGATTAGGTCGTAGTCGGACAGAGCATCGGCGGCGCCCGGGACCGCGCGGGAGCTCGTGAGGATCACGGCGCGGATCGCCGGGTCGGCCTCACCCCAGGCGACCAGTCGCTCCAGGACCTGACCCTGTTCCGGCAGCGGCGGCATCGGCCGCAGGATAGAAGCGACGGGCACCAGGTGACAGCTCAGTCGGTTAGGTACCCTGGAACCCGCTTCACGCTGAGGCGAGGTAGCTCAGTTGGTAGAGCACACGGCTGAAAACCGTGGTGTCGCCGGTTCAAGTCCGGCCCTCGCCATTCGTTGCTTCGCGAAGATCAGGCCGGCTTCGATGCATGTCTGAGCGTCCGGAACGTGATCGAGTAGCGGAGCTCCTTGGTCGGCGGGATCGAATGCTGCCACGAGCTGCGCGCCTTTCCCGCGAGCACGTAGCCCGAGCGCGGCTCGAGGAGGACTTCCCACACACGGCGGTCCTCGCTCTTGCCGCGCTGGAAGCGAAGGCGTGATGCGCCGCCCACGGAGACGCCGAGCACGGTTCCGAAGGCGGGCGCGTCTCGGTGCCAGCCGATCGTCGCGCCCGGCGGGTAGCGCTGGGCGAGGATCTCGACGAGCTCTTCCGGCTCGAATCCGCCCAGCTCGGCGGCGCGAGCCCGGACCGGCTCGAGCCAGGCCGGGATCGGCTCGCCGGGCAGCGGCGTCCGCGCGGTGTAGTCGTAGTCGAGCCCGAAGTGCCTGCCCGTTCGCCGCGCTTCCTGTCCGTGGAGGACGATCGGGTCGAAGCGCAACGACTCGAGGATCTCGAGCAGATCGGCCTCCTCCTCGATCGACAGGAGCTCCGGCCGGTAGACGAGTCCCTCCGGCTCCTCGGACGGCGCGCGAGCCACGCGAGGGGGCTACCCCGGCCCGGACGCCGGTACACTTCGGCGCCGTGAGCACCGAGACCGAGCGCGAGCTGTGGGGCGGCGAGACGAGCAAGGCGGTAGCCAACTTCCCGGTTTCCGGCGAGCCGATCCCGGCGCCTGTCGCGCGCTGGCTCGGCCGGATCAAAGCCGCCGCGGCGCGCGTCAACGCCGAGCTCGGCCTGCTCGATCCGGACAAGTCGGAGCGGATCGCCGCCGCCGGCGACGCGATCGCCCGCGGCGAGCACGACGACCAGTTTCCGATCGACGTCTTCCAGACCGGGTCCGGCACGAGCTCGAACATGAACGCCAACGAGGTGATCGCCGCGCTCGCCGGTGAGGGCGTGCACGCGAACGACGACGTCAACATGGGCCAGAGCTCGAACGACGTCTTCCCGTCCGCAGTTCATCTGGCGGCTCTCGGGGAGCTCGAGCACGACCTGCTGCCCGCGCTCGAGCTGCTCGCGGCTGCGCTCGAGGCGAAGGCGCAGGAGTTCGACGACGTCGTCAAGTCCGGGCGAACACACCTGATGGACGCGGTGCCTGTGACGCTGGGACAGGAGTTCGCGGGCTACGCAGCGCAGGTGCGCGAGGGGATCGAGCGCGTGCGTGACAGCCGCAAGCGGCTGGGCAAGATCCCGCTCGGCGGAACCGCGGTCGGCACCGGCCTGAACACCCATCCCGACTTCGCGGCCCGCGTGCGCGAGCTGCTTTCCGCGGACACCGGGCTCCAGATCTCGCCGCCTGCCGATCCATTCGAGGCGCAGGCCGCCCGCGACGGGCTCGTCGAGGCCTCCGGAGCGCTGAAGGTCGTCGCGGTCAGCCTGACGAAGATCGCGAATGACCTGCGATTGATGGGCTCCGGGCCGCGAGCAGGGCTCGCCGAGCTCTTCCTGCCCGAGCTCCAGAAGGGGAGCTCGATCATGCCCGGCAAGGTCAACCCGGTCATCCCGGAGGTCGTCACCCAGGTGGCGGCGCAGGTGATCGGCAACGACCAGGCGATCACGGTCGGCGGGCTCCAGGGGCACTTCGAGCTGAACGTCTTCGTGCCGATGATGGCGCGCAACCTGCTCGACTCGATCAAGCTGCTCGCCTCCGCGTCGCGCCTGCTGGCGGAGAAGTGCGTCGCGGGAATCGAGGCGAACCGCGAGCAGAACGAGCGCTATGCGGAGCTGACCCTCTCGGCCGCGACGGCGCTCAACCCGCACATCGGCTACGACAAGGCCTCGGAGATCGTCAAGAAGGCTGCTGCCTCGGGCCGCTCGCTGCGCGAGGTCGCCCGCGAGGAGGGAGTCGACGACGCGATCCTCGACGAGGCGCTCGACTACCGCGCCATGGCCAAGCCGCACGATCGCTAGCGGCGCTTCCGTTCCTTTTCCTTGCAACCAGGCTCGACCTGCAGGACGGCGCGGCTGCCGAGTCCGCCGATCGCCCGCACGACGAGCCGGCCGCACCGGGCGACCCGCAGGTCGAAGAGCGCCCGGAAGCGGCCTTCCCGGCTCGCGTTGAACCGCACGGTGCGAACGGCTCCGGCCGTCGCGGCGGTCAGCGACACCGGCTCGCCGGCGCCGAATCCGCGTCCCTGAACCGCAAGCGGTGAGCGTGATGCAAGGTGCAGCGACGCGTGCCGTGGCCGGGCGCCCCAGCTCGGCAGGGCAAGCACGAGCGCGATCGTGACGGCGGCTAGGGTGCGCACTTCCTCTCCACGAATCAAGGCACGTCGCGGCCACTGCCGCGACCCCTGGACGGGTGAGCGCTAGTAGGCGACCGCGCCGCGGCCGGTCTCGGCCGCGTGGCGCTGCTCGTCGGCGCGGTAGCTCGAGCGCACGAGCGGGCCGGAGAAGACAGAGCCGAAGCCGATCGCCTCCCCCTGCTCCCGCAGCCAGCGGAACTCGTCCGGATGCACCCAGCGGTCGATGGCCGCGTGCTTCGCGCTCGGCTGGAGGTACTGGCCGATCGTGACCACGTCGACCCCTTGCGCGCGCAGGTCGCGCATCGTCTCGACGACCTCGTCGTTCGACTCGCCGAGTCCGACGATGATCCCGGACTTCGTCAGCACCGGGTAGTCCGCGACCTCCTTCGCCCGCCCGAGCAGCCAGAGGGCCTTGTCGTAGCTGGCCTTGGCGCCGCGCATGTTCCTGTGCAGGCGCCGGACGGTCTCGATGTTGTGGTTGAAGACCTCGGGCCTCGCCGCGAGCACGGTGCGAAGGGCTTCCTCCTCGACGCCGAGGAAGTCCGGCGTCAGGATCTCGACGCTCGCCTGCGGCAGCTTCGCCTTGATCGCCCGGATCGTCGCCGCGAAGTGCCCGGCGCCGCGGTCGGGCACGTCGTCGCGGTCGACCGACGTCACCACGACGTGCTTCAAGCCCATCTGCGCGGCCGCCTGACCCACTCGCAAGGGCTCGAGCGCGTCCGGCGCGGCTTCGGGCTTGCCCGAGTGGACGTAGCAGTAGCGGCACGCCCGCGTGCAGGTCTCGCCGAGGATCTGGAAGGTCGCGGTGCCGCGTCCCCAGCACTCGGAGATGTTCGGGCAGCGCGCCTCCTCGCAGACCGTGTGCAGCGAGAGGCCGTGCAGCAGCTTCTTGACGTCGAAGTAGCGCGAGTCCGCGCTCGGCGCCCGAACCTTCATCCATTCGGGGCGGCGCGGCCGCTCGGCGACGGGAAGCGACTGCTCCATGGCCACGAGTCTAGATGCGCCTACCGGACGCGGGTCGAGCGGAGGGAGCTTGTGGCTCAGCAACACAATCTCGGTCGGCTCGTCGGAACGGAGCCGTTTCTCTCGCCGGCGAACCAGCTTGTGTTGCAGAGCTACAAGGTTACGAGCGGGCGGCGAGCTGTGCGTGCACCGGCTGCGGCCAGAGGCCGTGGGCGCCCTCTGCGGGCAGCTCCTCGAGCTCCAGCCCGAATACCTCGGCGAGCGCCTCGAGCGCCGGCCCCCGCAGCTCGTCGACCGTGACGGGCCGACCGAGCTCCCGCGCGATCGTCGTGAAGGCGGCGTCCTCGAGCCCGCACGCGGTGATCCACTGGGTGAACGGCGCCGGATCCATGTCGACGTTGAGCGCGTAGCCGTGCGTCGTCACCCACTTGGCGATGTGAATCCCGATCGACGCGATCTTTCGCGGCGGCCGCGTCAGCCACACGCCCGTGAGCCCGTCGATCCTCTCTCCCGCCACGCCCAGCCTCGCAAGCGTGAGGATCAGCGCCTCTTCGAGCTCGCGGCAGTAGCGCTTGACGTCTTGCCCGTGCCGCTTCAGGTCGAAGACCGGGTAGCAGACGAGCTGTCCGGGGCCGTGGAACGTCGACTTGCCGCCGCGGTCGGTCTCGAAGATCTCGACCTCGGCGCCGTCGGGGACGTGGAGCTCGCCCTCCTCCGTCCGGCGGCCGGTCGTGATCGTCGGCGGATGCTCGAGCAGCAGGATCGTGTCCGGGATCGCACCCTGGGAGACGGCGCCGGCGATCGAGCGCTGCAGCTCCCAGGCCTCGCCGTAGGGCACGACGCCGAGCTGCATCACATAGGCGCCCTTCACGCGACCGAGGCTAGCAGGCCGCGCAAGCTAATAGTCGGACTCGCCCCAGCCTTCGAGCTTCTGGCGCAGCGCGTTGAGGAAGCGGCCGGCGAGGGCGCCGTCCACGAGACGATGGTCGTAGGTGAGCGTGACGTTCATGATCGGCCGGATCGCGATCACGTCCTGGCCCAGCTCGTCCTGCACGACCCAGGGTCGCTTGACGACGGCGTAGGTGCCGAGGATCGCCGCCTGCGGCTGGCTGATCACGGGCGTGCCGTGGAACGTGCCGTAGCCGCCCGGGTTCGTGATCGTGAAGGTGCCGCCCTGGACGTCGTCGGGCATCAGCTGCTTCTCGCGGGCGCGCTTGGCGATCTCGCTGACCGCCTTCGCCATCCCGAGCAGGTTCAGCGACTCGGCGTTCTTGACCACCGGGACGATCAGCCCCTTGCCGTCGGCGAGCTCGACCGCGAAGCCGAGGTTGACGTAGTTGCGGGTGACGATCGTGTCGCCGCGGATCTCGCCGTTGATCCACGGGAACTCGCGCAGCGTCTCGACCGTCGCGCGCGCGACGAATGAGAGGTAGGTGGGGTTGACGCCGTAGGACGATTCGAACTCCTGCTTCAGCTTCCGGCGGATCGCGACGACCTTCGACATGTCGACTTCGATCGCGCTCGTGACGTGCGCGGAGGTGTCGAGTGAGCGCCGCATGTGCTCGGCGATCCCCCTCCGCATCGCAGTCATCGGCTCCAGGTTCTCGCCTGCTGCCGGCTCGGCGGCCTGGGCGACCGGAACAGGTGCTGGCTTCGGCGGCGCCTGTGCGGCCGGTGCTGGAGCAGGGGCGGGAGGCGGCGGCGCCGGGGCTGCGGGCGGGGCCGGCGCGGCTGCCTGAGGTGCGGCGGGCTCGGACGCGGCGGCCTGAGGTGCAGGGGCCGGGACGGGCGGCGGCTGCTGCTGCGGCTCGGGTGCGGCCGATGGTGGCTCCGGGGCCACGTGGGCGCCGCTCTCGACGAACGCGAGAATGTCCTTCTTCGTGACGCGGCCGCCGGTGCCGGTGCCCTGCACCGCGCTCGGGTCGACGCCGTGCTCGGCTGCGATCCGCGCGACGACCGGCGAGACGAACGTGCGCGAGCCGCCGCCGTTCCCGGCGGCAGCCGGTGCGGGCGCGGGCGGCGCGGCCGGCTGGGGTGCGGGCTCGGGCGTCAGAGGCTGATCGGCGGGCGCGCCCTCGGTCGCGGCCGCCTCGGAGGCATCGGCGGCTTCCTGGGTTGCGGGCTCGGGGGCGGCCGGGTCGGGGGCGGCCGCCGGCTCGGGGGTCGAGACCTCGGCGCCCTCGGGCGCGATCACGGCCAGGACGGTGCCGACCTCGACGGTCTGGCCCTCCTGGTGGAGGATCTGCGCCACCACGCCCTCGCCCGGGCTCGGGATCTCGGTGTCGACCTTGTCGGTCGAGATCTCCAGCAGGGGCTCGTCGGCGGCGATGTGCTCGCCCTCGGACTTGAGCCACTTCGTGATCGTCCCTTCCGAGACGGACACGCCCATCTGTGGCATCACGACTTCGATCTGAGTTCCGGTGGCCATCGTCTCTCCTAGTACTCCGCCAGGGCTTTGAGTCCCTTCACGACGTCCTCGACCTGCGGCAAGAACGCCTTCTCGAGGACGGGTGAGAACGGCACGGGGGTGTCCGGCGCGGCCAGCCGCCGCACGGGTCCGTCGAGGTCCTCGAACGCCTCCTCGGCGATCGTCGCCGCGATCTCGCCGCCGAAGCCGCCCGTGCGGTTGTCCTCGTGCAGCACGAGTACCTTCGACGTCTTCCGCGCGCTCTCGAGGACCGCCTCCTTGTCCCACGGCATGATGCTGCGCAGGTCGATGATCTCCACGGAGATCTCGTCCTCGAGCTGCTTTGCCGCCTCCTCGGCGGTGTAGACCATCGCGCCCCATGTGATCACGCTGACGTCGTCGCCTTCGAGGTGCGTGCGCGCCTTGCCGATGGGCGTCACGTAGCGCTCGTCCGGCACCTCGCCCTTGATCCGGCGGTAGAGGTGCTTGTGCTCGAAGTAGAGCACGGGGTTCGGGTCCTCGATCGCGGCGACGAGCAGCCCCTTCGCGTCCTCCGGGGTCGCCGGGCAGACGCATTTGAGCCCGGGGATGTGCGCGAACGAGCTCTCGGGGTTCTGCGAGTGGAACGGGCCTCCGGAGAAGCCGCCGCCGGACGGGAGCCGGACGACGATCGGCACCGGCGTGCCGACCCGGAAGCGCTGCTTCGCGGCGACGGTGACGAGGTGGTCCCAGGCGCAGGAGACGAAGTCCGCGAACTGCATCTCCGCGACCGGGCGCATGCCCATCATCGAGGCGCCGGTGCAGGCGCCGACGATCGCGGTTTCCGCGAGCGGCGCGTCGAGCACCCGCCACGGTCCGAACTCCTCCTGAAACCCGAGCGTCACCTTGAACGCGCCGCCGTAGACGCCGACGTCCTCGCCGATGATGAAGACTCGCTCGTCCCGCTGCATCTCCTGCCGGAGGCCGTCGCTGATCGCCTGGAGATAGGTCTTCTCGGCCATTACTTGTGGTGGGGTGTGTCGAGGTCTTCGGGCGTCGCATAGACGCCCTCGAGCAGGGTCGCCGGGTCGGGTTGCGGCGACTCCTCCGCGCGGGAGAGCGCGTCGTTCAACAGCTTCTTCACGCGGGTTGAGATCTCGTCCTCCTCGGCGTCGGTCAGGTCGGCGTTGTCGCGCAGCCACGTGCGGAACCGCTCGATCGGGTCGCGCTTGGCCCACTCCTCGAAAAGTGCCTTCGGCACGTAGAACGCGTCGTCGTGGACGGCGTGGCCCTCCATGCGGAGCGTCTGGCATTCGATCAGCGTCGGGCCTCCGCCCTGGCGCGCCTTCTCGATCGCGTTCTTCGCCTCCCGATAGACGGCGAGCACGTCGGTGCCGTCGACGACGACCCCTTCGAAGCCGTAGGCGGCGGCGCGGTCTGCGAGGTGCTCGACCGCGTAGCCCAGGTGGGTCGGCGTCGAGTAAGCCCACTGATTGTTGTCGCAGATGAAGACCACCGGCAGGTTGCGGACGCCCGCGAAGTTCATCGACTCGTGCGCGTCGCCGCGCGCTGCAGCGCCCTCGCCGAACCAGCCGAGGGCGACGCGCTTCTCCTCGCGGATCCGGAACGCGAGCGCGCAGCCGACGGCCACCGGGAGCATCGCCGGCAGGTGGCTGACCATGGCGATCAGCCCGAGGTTCGCGTCGGCCATGTGGACGTTGCCGTCGCGGCCGCGCGTCGGCCCGTCTTCGCGGCCCATGTACTGGGCGAAGATCCGCCACGGCTCGACGCCGCGGGTGATGTGGACGCCCATGTCGCGGTGCAGCGGCGCCCCGACGTCGTTCGGGCCCATCGCGGTCGCGACGCCGACGGCGGCGCCCTCGTTGCCGCGACCGGTGTAGAAGGAGCCCGGGATCTTCCCCTGCTTGTAGAGGATGTGGCCGCGTTCCTCGATCCCGCGCGTCGTCAGCAGGTTGCGATAGATGCCGAGCAGATCCTCGCGGTCGAGGCCGGCCTCCCTCACTTCATTCAGCGAGCCGAGCGGCTCCGCTTCCCGTACCGCCATGCGCAACTACCCCCGTCGTGGGCTGGACGGCGCAACTCTACCGCCGCGGGTCGGCTGGCGGCGCGGGTCCCTGACCTGCGTTTCAACGCATGAGGTGGAGGGCTCTGGCCGCGCACGGAGTACGATCGCCCGCGTGACGCCGACGCTCGAAGCAGACCGGTTCGAGATCGTCCAGCTGATCCGGCCGATGGTGAACCTCTACCGGATCTCCTCGCCGGGCGGTCCCGTCGCCTTCGTGCGCCAGAAGCGAATGGCGATGAAGGAGGACATCCGCTTCTTCTCCGACGAGAACGAGGCGGAGGAGCTCTTCCGGATCAAGGCGCGCTCGCTGATGGAGTTCGGCGGCCGCTACGACGTGACGACGCCCGAGGGCGAGCGGATCGGCGTGCTCGAGAAGGTGTTCGCCAAGTCGCTGCTCCGCTCGACCTGGCGCGTGCTCGATGCAGCTGAGCAGGAGCTCGCAGTGGCGCAGGAGCGCTCGATGTTCTGGGCGATCGTCCGGCGGGTGATCGACGCCGTGCCCTACGGCGACTTCATCCCGATCGTCTTCCATTTCCGGATCGACGCGCCCAGCGGCCTCCACCTCGGAGACTTCACGCGCGCTCTCGGCGTACGCGACCGCTACACGCTCGACCTCTGGGGCGACCCCGAGCGCACGATCGACCGCAGGCTCGCACTGGCCTTGGCAATCGCGCTCGACGCGTTGCAGTCGCGCTAGGCCGCGATCTCCGTGATCGGGCGGTCGACGTCGACCTGCTCGACGTCCTCACGCTTCAGCAGCACGAGCATCACGATGATCCCGGCGACGAAGAAGAGCGCGCCACCGAAGAAGGCCGCGTGGAAGCCGGTGACGAGCGCCTCGCGCTGCTGCACCGCCGTGGGCTGGCCCGGGAGGCCGCCTAGCGCGTTGTCGGTGCGGTTGACGGCCAGGGTCGAGAGGATCGCGAGGCCGAGCGCTCCGCCCACCTGTTGCGCGGTGTTGAAGAGGCCGGACGCGAGCCCGGCGTCCTCGTGCTCGACGCCGCTCGTCGCGAGCAGCGTCACGGGCACGAAGGTGAGGCCCATGCCGATCGAGATCGGGATCAAGCCCGGCAGGACGTCGCTCAGGTAGGTCCCGCTCGCGTCGGTCGTGAGCAGGAGCAGCATCCCGACCGTGGCCATCGTCATGCCGATGATCGAGGTCGTCCGGATTCCGAGTCGCTTCACGCCCGGCTGCGAGAGCCCCGCGCCGATCCCGATTCCGGCCGTGACCGGCAGGAAGGCGAGGCCCGCCTGCAGCGGCGAGAAGTCGAGCACCCGCTGCACGTAGAGGGTGTTGAAGAAGAACATCGCGAAGAGGCCGGACGCGACCAGCAGCATGGTCACGTTTGCCGCCCGCACCGTCTTGACCGTGAAGATTCCGAGCCGGACGAGCGGCGCGCGCTGGCGCTGCTCGATCACGACGAAGGCCGTCAGCAGCACCAGCGCGGCGGCGCCCCAGAGAATCGTCGTGCCCGAGGTCCAGCCCGCCTTCTGCACGTTGACGATGCCGTAGACGAGCGCGATCAGGCCCGCCGTGACCGTGACGGCCCCGGGGAAGTCGAAGGTCCGGTGCTCGGCGTCGGCGCGCGACTCCGGCACGTACTTGAGCGACGCCACGAACGTGGCGATTCCGACTGGGACGTTGACGAAGAAGATCCATGGCCAGGACAGGTACTCGACGAGGATGCCGCCGAGCAGCAGGCCGACGGCGGCGCCGCCGGTGGCGATCGCCGCCCAGACGCCGAGCGCCTTGGTGCGGTCGCGGCCTTCGGCGAAGGTGGTGGTCAGGATCGAGAGCGCGGCCGGCGCCACGAGCGCGGCGCCGAGGCCCTGGAGCCCACGCGCGAGGATCAGAAACGTCGACGAGTCGGCGATCCCGTTCAGGAACGACGCCGCGGTGAAGAGGACGACGCCGGCGAGGAAGACGCGCTTGCGCCCGATCAGGTCGCCCGCCCTGCCTCCGAGTAGGAGAAAGCCGCCGAAGATGAGCGTGTACGAGTTGACCACCCACTGCAGGTCGGCCTCCGCCATCTTCAGGTCGCTCTGGATCGACGGCAGCGCCACGTTCACGATCGTCGCGTCGAGGATGACCATGAACTGCGCGAGGCAGACGAGGCAGAGAACGAGCCAGGGATTGACGCTGCGCGGGGTCAAGCCAG